>JAUUYD010000424.1 GCA_030590585.1 Spirochaeta sp. | reverse complement strand
TGCAGAAGGTACTCTTTGAAGAAAGAGGCCTCACGCCGGGTAAAAAAACGAAAACCGGTTATTCCACGGATAACTCCGTTTTAAGTGATTTAGCCAAAGAAGACCCGGTTCCTGAGAAAATCCTGCTCTACAGATCACTGGCAAAGCTCAAATCCACCTATGTTGATGTGCTGCCCCAGATGGTACATCCGAAAGATGGACGAATTCATACAAGTTATTCTCAAACCGGAGCCGCCACCGGAAGGCTCTCCAGTAACAATCCCAATCTTCAGAATATCCCGGTGAGGGATGATAACGGAAGACGCATCAGAACGGCTTTTAAAAGCCGTCCGGGATTTGTCTTTGTGTCGGCTGATTATTCCCAGATTGAATTGGTAGTGCTGGCCCATATGTCCGGTGATGAGGCTCTGTCCAATGCGTTCCGGGAAGAGGTGGATATTCATGCCCGTACCGCAGCATCACTTCTCGGGGTGGATGCATCGGATGTCACAGCAGAACAGCGCCGTATGGCCAAAGCTGTTAATTTCGGTGTGATGTACGGTATGAGCGCCTTCAGGCTTTCAAACGAGTTGGGAATCGGTCGAAAAGAGGCTAAACATTTTATTGATGCCTATTTCACCACATACAGGGGTATCAAGATATTTGTTGAGGAAGCGGTGAGTCTGGCCGAAAAGGACGGGGGAGTCCGAACACTCTACGGCCGATTCCGTCCTCTACCGGGAATCAACAGCCGAAACAGAATTGAAAAAGCTGCTGCTGAACGGGCTGCGGTGAACTCGCGTATACAAGGAACCGCTGCTGATATAATTAAAAAGGCCATGATAGATGTGGATGCCGCTCTCTCCCGGCGTTTTCCCGAAGCACGTTTACTGCTCCAGGTTCATGATGAGCTGCTCATTGAGGCCCCTCAAGCCGATTCTGCGGCCCTGTCGGACTTTTTAAAAGAAACCATGGAGGGGGCAGTGAAACTATCGATTCCCCTGCGGGTCAGTGTTGAAATCGGAACCTCATGGGGCGACATCCACTAGAAGGTGCAGTATGAATTTGATAGGTATTGCCGGAAAGACCGGATCCGGGAAAAATCATGTAGCATCTCTCCTGGAAAAACGGGGATGGCGGTCTCTGGATCTGGATCAGGTGGCCCACCAGGCTCTGGACTACATGGCGGAAACCATTGAAGAGAAGCTTGGACCGGGTCTTATGTGTAATGGAAAGATTGACCGCTCTAAACTCGGCAACCTTGTTTTTACCAATCCGGACTTACTCACTTTACTCGAAAAGATTACCTATCCCTGGATTGAAGACGAAACCCGGCGATGGATTTCCCGGAAAACGGAAGTACCAGCGGTAATACATGCGGTAAATCTGCATAAAACGGCTTTAGCCGACGAATGTGATGTAATCATCTGGGTTACAGCACCAAAATATCTCCGGCGAAAACGGGTGATGACGAGAGATAATCGACCGTGGAAAGAGCTGAAAGGAAGATTTCGCAGCCAGAATGGACTCAATCCTAAACTTTTCTCCTCAGACGCCGAAATCTATAGCGTGAGGAACTCTGGAAACGATGCGTCATTGAACATGTCGTTGGACCGAATCCTCCACCGTCAGTAAAGACTGGGAGGGAAATGATGAGTGCTGAAAATACCCGGAACCCCGCATTAGTGGTTGTTCTCAGTGTACTTGGAATACTTGCAATTACACTCATTGCAGGATTGCTTCTCATGCAGAAGCAGGACAATCCTGGAATGCCCATAGGTACCGCATTATCATCCAGACAGGAAACTACCATTGCGGATGATTTTGACCCTATCAGCTGGGCTCGGGAAGGCGCCGATTATCCGCCACTTTTGGAAGCAGAAGATACCGGAAATGATTTTGTTGCAGATTACACAGGCAATGGCGCCATACCCGAAGATAAACCCGCGGAACCCGTCATAACAAAACAGACAGTCAGTGTCAGTCCGCCTCCGGAAGCTGCCGCGCTGCCCGAACCTGCATTCAGAGAGGTTCGGGAGAATGCCTATTGGGTGCAGGTAATTGCATCCAAAAATGTTTCTACAGCTGAATCCATAAGGGACAGTCTGGCTGAAAAGGGGTTACCCGCCCATGTAATGACCCAGGATACCGGAAACGAGATTGTTTACAGAGTAAGGCTTGGTGCCTTTGATACAAAAGCAGAAGCGGAGAATTATGCCGGTACAATCCGTGAAATTGAAGGTTTTATGGACAGTTACGTTACCATTGCCCCGGTAACCCGCCGGATTCCTGTCGAAAACTGAAGACCGTCAGTTCCATGACCCGTAAAATCAGTATTATTGTCCTCCATGGAATTGGGCGGCAGGCAGTTGATTTTTATAAAGAACTGGAAACCGGTCTGATAAGGGAACTTGATGCCCTTAATCTTTCGGAATGCAGGATCTCGGGATTTCGATACTCCGACGTTGCACAACCCAATCAGGATACCTACTGGAAATCACTTGATAAGAAATCCATCAGGATGGATAGATTCAGGGAAATCTTTCTCTATTATCTTGGTTATGCCGGAGCATATGGTAACCGGCCTCATGACAAAAATGGAAACTATCGGAAAATCCACTGTAAACTGGAACTCTTTCTTTCTCAGGAACTGAAGCTGCTGACTGATAATGGAATGCTGGTTGTTCTGGCACAGTCTTTCGGTGCATATGTATTCTCAAATTTCTATTGGGATTATCGTAAACGGTTCATCAAACCGAGGCGGCTTAAAGGTTTTTCCGAACGCTTTAAATTGTTCATTACAACCGGGTGCAATATTCCGGTTTTTGTCGCTGGAATTGAAAACCCCGAGCCTTTTCCCCGGCCGAATCAAAAATTTCGATGGATCAATATTTATGATAAGGATGATGTCATGGGATGGCCCCTGATGCCTCTGGGCGGTGGTTTCAATCAAATAGATTTTATTGAAGACCGTATCGTGGATTCAGGATTACCGCTCTTGAGCCACATGCATTACTGGACGAATCGGCGCTCGTTAAAAATGATAGCCGGGGCCATCGCCGAGGCTTCAGCCCGGGGGAGTTAAAGCATAAGACAGTGATACAGCCGGCGTGTAAAATGAGTTTAACGAAAAAATGAGAGGCCTTTTACCACCTCGGCATCCGTCGGCGATTAGAGACAATGAAATAGTAGAAGAAATAGTAAATATAGTATTGAGAGAATATGAAAATTTTATGTTCAAGTGACATACACAGTGAAACACCTACATTTTTTACCTTTGCATCTAAATTAAATAAATCAACTGGGGTATGCAGTTAGGTCTCGTCCCCCCCACATATAGTGTGTGCCTCATTACCGATTAGCTCCATTTATCGTTCTGGTTTTCTGGGAGCGCCGGTTCCCTGGATATAG
>JAUUYD010000434.1 GCA_030590585.1 Spirochaeta sp. | reverse complement strand
GGTTCTGGAAGTCAGTCTCCGTCTTGCAGAGGCTCTTCGAGAAAAATTTCCCGATAAAAAGGTGCTGTTGACACGGGAAGATGATGTTTACCCTTCACTGGAAAACCGTGTTTCTCTGGCCAACTGTGTCGAACTTCAGCCAAGAGAAGGTATGATTTACCTCTCAATTCATGCAAATGCATCGTTAAACCCCCGGGCTGAAGGGTATGAGGTGTGGTATCTGCCTCAGGATTACCGCAGAACTCTGGTGGATCCCCTCTCCCTGGGCGGGAGCGGGAAATCTATTGCGCCGATTGTCAATGCACTTTGGGAAGAGGAATTCACCCATGAGAGTGTGCGTCTGGCAGATATGATTCTTAAAGGGTTTGATGAATCTCTCGGTCCCGATATACCAAACAGGGGCAGGCGTGAAGAGAGCTGGTTTGTTGTTCGAAATGCCAGGATGGCATCGGTTCTTGTGGAAGTGGGATTTGTTACTCACAGTTCTGAAGCGGATCGACTCCGGCGTCCTGAATACTTGAGCCGAATTACCCAGGGAATCTATAATGGTGTTATAGATTTTGTTAATTATTTCGAAAGCAAGGAGATTCGCTTTTGACCAGACAGCACATCCGTTTTTTTACCAGTCCCCTCATGCCTCTCTCAATAATGGTACTGACATTATTGGTATCTCTGGTATTATTTGCCATATTTCAACCTGACATGGATGGGAGAGTCTTTTACTATCCGGATAATTCAGGAACAAGAATTGGCTCTGAGCGCCGGGGAATACCTCATCGTCAAGATATCGAAGGACAAATTATGGTATTTCTCGAAGAGCTGGTACTCGGTCCCGTCGATCTTGAACTTACCCGTACAGCTCCCCGCGGAATGAGTTTCAGGCATGCAGCCCTGAGAGGAAAAACCGCCTATATTGACATGGATAAGAGCATTCTGAAAATTGAAAAAGAGCTGCCGATTTCCTTCGATCAGGCACTGGATAATATTCGGTATAACATACTTTTTAACTTCCCCGGGATTGAGGAACTTATCTTTACGATTGAGGGTCAGCAGGTCCATTCACCGCTATATAGGGGTCCTGATGACGCAGAATGAAAAAAAAGAGCCGAAAAAGGGTAAAAAACGGCAGAAATAAAATTTAATTCGTTGACAGTTTCCGACACCCCGCTATAGTTTTTCTTAAGGTTAAGTTTATAAATGTATATTTTGGCAAAGGAGCCTCTTATGAAAAAGATTCTCGTCTTCCTGGCCGTGGTTCTGATAGTTACCGGAGCGGCAATTGCTGAGGAAAGCATACTGATCGACTTCAACGAACTCCTGGATGATTATCAGGGTCAGCATCAGGCTACTCTGGTGGACTTCAGTTCCGTTGCGGGTACCCGTTTCACTGAGGAAGAGAAGGCGGCCATGAACACCTCCCTCTACGTTCCAAATTGGGATGTTGTACTTTCTAGTTCGTCCAGAACCGTTATCAACAACAGGTACTCTTATGTACGCGCCGTTACAGTCGGTGAGAACGCCGCCGAGTTCGCCGGAAGTCAGGTTATGGGTGTGAGGGTTCATTATCCCGAAGGATCGTTCAACTCCTACGCGTGGATTAAGCCGCCTTTTGATATACCCGCTTACGCTACCAGCCCGGTAGCTGAAGATGCTCCCAGAGGCGATCAGTTCACCGGTTTCGGTGTAGTGAAGAATGTCGGTGTAATCAAAAATATCAAGGTTAATGTCTACGGGATGAATTACCCCATGAGCATGGCTGTTGTTATCAGGAATGAGCAGGAACAGACTCTGCAGATGCCCATGGGTGTTCTTAATTTTGATGGCTGGCGCGAGCTTACCTGGAATAATCCCAATTACATCACTGAGGTTAGAAACAGAGAAATCAGGAAACTTCCCCTGTATCCCCGAAGTGCACCTTCGATAACCCTTGAAAGCCTTCAGTTCTACAGAGATGCCATGCAGGATGGCGGGGATTTCATTGCTTATGTCAAGGATATTTCCGTGACTTTCGATCAGGCCATTATTCAGGATGTTGATACAGACCTGAATCATGAAGAAGTCTGGGGCATACTTGCACAGCGTGAAGAAGAACGGCGTAATGCAGAGCTGAGCCGTCTGGGTAACCTTCAGGTACTCCGTTATCTGGAAGGCCAGAAAATGCATCAGGAACCTGAGAATACCGAAGCAGCTGCTCAGTAAAGATCAGGTATTCATAAATAAAACTTTAAACCCGGCTTTTGCCGGGTTTTTTTGTCTGTGACCTCGTTCCTGCAATAAAACTGGAAGTTCCCGTATAATAGAATGGCAGATGTTTAGTGATTTCTCTTACAATAGAGCGTGTAAGCCTCTATCAAGGCGGTGGAAATGAGCGATTACCTGGATCCGAACAACGAGGAACTTCTCAAAGATTTCTTTTCTGAAGCCATTATGCAGGTTGAGGCAATGGAGCAGAACATTCTGGCTCTGGAGGATGATCCTCAGGATCATGATGCCATTGATGAATTATTCCGGGCCGCGCATACCCTGAAAGGGGGGGCAGCGACAGTTCAGATGGATGAGTTGTCAACTTTCACCCATCTCCTTGAAGATCTTCTGGATGAGATTCGCAGCGGTAAGGTCCGGGTAAGCGGTGAGAATGTCGATGTACTTCTATCAGCTATAGATATTATAAAAGCCATGGTTGCATCCCGGCAGGATGGGCAGGTATATGAGGAAGATTATTCAGGGGTAAAAGTCAATCTGGACTTGATGATTGCCAAAAAAGGTGATGTGGAAGTGATATCTTCACCAAAGTTTATGAATGAAGTGGCCAGTCCTGCTGCTTCAGTATCAAAAATCGATAATCCCGAGCTGTCGGAATACGACAAGCTGGAGCTGAAAGAAGCCGCCGGTGAGAGTGAACAGATATTTCTGATTCGTGTTTCTTTTGATGAATCCAATCCGATGAATTCTGTCGGAGGAATACAGGTATTTGCCAAACTCAAGGATTCGGGACAAGTACTTAAAACCGTTCCGGATTTTGACGCCCTGTATGAAGACCTTTATCACCCAATTGTTGATTATTACATATCGACCACAGTGGATAAGGCTGCTCTGGGGGATATTGCGGCTATTTCTGAGGTTACATCTTCGATTCTCGTCATGAGTATTGATGAGAATGTCTCTGAAACAACAGCAGTCAGTGAGGCGGAAGCAGAGGACCTTATTGAAGATGCGGCTGAACTCGAATCTATTGTCAATGAACCCGCACAGATAAAACAGGTTCCAAAACCAGTTATGAAGCGT
>JAUUYD010000365.1 GCA_030590585.1 Spirochaeta sp. | reverse complement strand
GGGCGGATTATCGATCTGGCTCTCATGATTTCATTGATACTCACATTAGGCATATTTGTACTTCTTTCATTCCTTTTCATTTTTCGGATTCTCAAATGACTTGATAGCGCTCATGAAAAGCTCTCCCCAGGTAGCCAGTTTCTTTTCTCCCACTCCGGGACATTCCAACATCTCATCACCGGTATGCGGGCGTATTACAGCCAGGGCGCGCAGGGTTTTATCCGGAAAAATCACATAAGGAGGTTTGCCGATTTCTTTGGCTTTATCATAACGGATTACCCGTAGTTCCTCGAATAATACCAGATTTTGCCCGGTCAGCTCTTGAACTTCAGAATCTGAACCGCCTCCGGCTGACGTGAATTTAAGTGTTTCGGTGTGAATGCTTTCCTTTCTACCGCCTACCCGGCGAACTGTCCGGAACTCAGTTCGGCCGAAAAGGAGCTCTTTCCCTTCTTCAGTAATCGTCAATGCCTTGAATCGCTCTTCATCACGATAGACATAGGCTCCGGATTCAAGGTCACCTGCAATTCCCAGCCAATACTTACGGGAGGCCTCTGCACCGATACCGAAGGTAGGAAGCTTGTCATGGCGCCTTTCCTTTATTTTGTCGGTTAAAGTTCCCCGGACAATATCCACAAGATAATGGGAACCGTATCGCTGTTCTGTTCTGGCTGCGGCTGAGAGGAGCTTCCTGGCATCTTCAGTTGCATCAATTGATTCCACTTCTCCGGCACAGACATCACAGCCTCCGCAGCTTCCCGGATGTTTTTCGTCGAAATGGGACAAAAGGACTTTTCTGCGACAGGCGAATGTGGCGGCAAAAAGCCGCATTTTTCTCAATGACTCACCGGCTCTGTCCCTTTCTCTGGAATCCTGCAGCTTGTTGATGTGGAATAAGGATTTGGCCATATCACCGGCACTCCAGAGCAGTAAAACCTCGGCGTCATCACCGTCCCTGCCGGAACGTCCGGTTTCCTGATAATAAGCTTCCAGGCTCCTGGGCAGATCGCCGTGTATTACAAAGCGGATGTCGGGTTTATCAATACCCATTCCGAAAGCCAGAGTAGCCACGATTACAGGAATGCGGTCAGTTTTAAAGTCTTCCTGGTTTCTTCGGCGAATCTCATCAGGTAAACCCGCATGGTAGGGCTGGGCATCGACACCCCGGCCGCGTAGATACGCAGCTGTTTTTTCAACATCCGCCCTGGTGGCCCGATAAATAATACCTGAACGGCCCTTTCGGGCTGTAACAAAGTCGGCAATTCGCCTGAGAGTATCCCGCTTCGGCTCTACTCTATAGAAAATCTCCGGGCGGTTAAAACCAGCCCGGACAACATATGGATTATTTAATCCCAGCTGAGTAATGATGTCATCCTGTACCTGTCTGGTTGCCGTAGCAGTCAAGGCCATTACAGGAATACCCGGCAGTTTGGACCGGACCTGTGAGAGGAGCCGGTAATCCGGGCGAAACTCATGCCCCCATTCACTTATGCAATGGGCCTCATCAACCGCAAGGGCCGTACAGTCCCAATCGGCGAGACTCTCATAAGATCCTTCTATGGCCAGACGTTCAGGGGCGATGTATAGAAGTTTCATCCGGCGGGAGTTCAGTGATTGATACACTTCACTTCGTTCAACAGAATCCATGGCACTGTTCAGGCAGCCGGCTTCCACACCCACGGCCTTTGCGGCATCAACCTGATCTTTCATCAATGCTATTAAGGGGCTTACAACAACTGTCAGCCCCGGACGGATAAGTGCCGGCAGCTGATAACAGAGGCTTTTGCCGCCGCCGGTGGGCAGGGCGGCAAAAATATCGCTACCGGATAGAGCCGCATCGATAATGGATTCCTGATGAGGGCGGAAATCCTCGAATCCGAAAACCTGTTTGAGTATGGCTTGGGGAGTGATGGATGGGCTCGGATTGTTCATGGGTCCAGTTTAATGAATGAAGGTGTGTGTGTCTCACTCAGATTCAGTGTTTAAAAGGTGTCAGAGAACGGCGGGATACCAGATAGAAAAACTCGGTGATAAAAGCCAGAGTATATGCTCCTGAAACCGTGCTTATAGCCGGTATGGGAAGGATGTTCACCCCCAGGAACAGCGCTCCCAGCATAACGGTGACATTGATGGCTACCCCGATAGTAACTTCCCGGGTTCGATGCAATCTTACCAGGGCGCCTCTGTAGAGTGAAATATATGGGTAAATCAGAATTATTGGAAAGTTCAGCAGTATAGGAATCATTGCCAGGTCAGTCAGCTCCCTGCTGAGGCCTGAAACTCCGGAAAACCACCCACGCCACAAAGGTGTTACAAGAACAATTATATATAGAATGCTCAACACAGCTGAGAGCTTTGTTATGAAATGAATCAGATCCTTTCGTGAATCAGGGCCGTCCAGCCGGGCAATCACGATTTCCTGTGATGACAGTGAGAACGATGAATAGAGGAACAGATACCCCATACTCACCGGCCAGAGAGCCAGAGATTCAAGGGGCATGGGGCCTCGAGCCATTCCAATCTGCAAAATCGGCCAGACTCCCTGATTCATAAAACTGGTAAGTGCCAGGGGGATATAGAAAATCAGCATGGCGGACCAGGTCATGACACCAGCCGGGTATTTCCGATCTGCGGCTGCCGGTCTTCCCGCTGTACTAATCTCTGCTATAACCGGCCTCACATACAGCCACGCAGAGACGGCTCCTGCGATTGTGCCCAGAGATAATGCCAACCCGCCCAGGGCGGCACCGGGTAATAACCTGGTGTGAAATCCATATATCAATGTGACAAAAGAAACAGTTACTCTGATCAACATTGTTATCGGAATAACTTTTGTTCGGTTATTTCGGATAAGTACACCCTGCCAGAGCCGGCGATAGCCGACGGCCAGGGTCCATGGGAGCATGGATATCAGGGCCAGCCGGGAACTGTAAAGAAGTTCTTCGGGAATCCCGATGAATTCCCCGGCGAAAAGCCTGAAAACCGACGGGATGCAGAGTATTGCGTGAATCGCGGTAGCCGACCATCCAATGGTATGCATCAGCCATAAAAGCCGTTTGTAATTCTGCTGATTATCGGCGACGGCAGTACCGGCGGCCAGCATCTGTACTACCGGTCCCGAGAAGAAAAGTGCAACAGAAAAAGTAAACCCGAAAGCCGCCAGCTGCAGCTTGGCTTCAGACATCCGTGCCACCACCGCAGCGATAACCGGCTGCTCGACAGCCATGATAATCCACATTATCGCCAGGGGCAGCCATGCGGCAAATATTGTCGATCGGAAAGACTTTTTCAGCATTACCACCGGGTATCCCACATCCCTCATCAGAGGTCAACCCGAAAAAAACCGAATAATACTGAAGTATTTCCAGCCATGCTCAAGTAACCATCACATCCGGCTCGTCAGAATAGTTGGAGGATACTTAATTATGAGCCCAACTCTTACAGGCGTCCGTTGGCGCATTGACGGAAATACACCGGATTTTACCAAATCATTTTCCGATGGAGATGATACCGCATTTATGGCGGCCTGGCCCCGGCGGATTCATCAGGATTTTTTTACTGACCTCTCGACGCCCTCAGCAGCATTGTCTTTCAATCGGCGAATGATGCCCGAGCTGCCCGATGACGAAACACCAGCTGTATCTACAAAGGTTAAAACAAAGAAGAAAACCGATACTTCATCAACAAGCGACGGCAGAGCTGCCCCCAAAAAAAGAAGACCGCCTGTAAAATCTCATC
>JAUUYD010000326.1 GCA_030590585.1 Spirochaeta sp. | reverse complement strand
CTGCTGACAGAATTCCCATTTTTATGTGGTTCCATCCGGAAACGACGACACAGTTAAGCGAATATCTGGAGATTCCGGAAAATCGCATAGATAACGTGATGTTCAATGATATCAGGCAGGTATGGGTTGGGAATAATTACGCAATGGAAGGTGTTTCTCTTAAAGAAGGAGAAACCTATTCGGATTATTGGGGAATTAAGTGGGTAAAAGAGGGTGCATTCAATCAGATTGCAAATTATCCCCTCATTGATGCTGGTCCAAAGGAGATTCAAGACTACTGTTTTCCATATGAACAAATTAAAAATCTCAATGAAAATTTACACATATTAAATGATAAGGTAAATGAATGCTTTATTGGATGTGATATTTCACCATGTCTTTTTGAAATGTATAACAGACTTCGCGGAATGGAAAATGCGCTCATGGATATAGTTCTATACCCGGAGATGTTTACGGCATTCATGTCAAAATGTGCCGATCACAGTCTCGCACTGACAGAAAACGCCATTAACCGTTTCTCTCTGGACTGGCTTTGGACAGGAGATGATGTTGGTGGGCAGAATGCCATGATGATGAGCCCGGGATGTTGGCGTGAAACAATTAAACCCCAACTGAAGAGAATATTCCAATTTGGAAAGTCCCGGGATTTGTGGGTGGCATATCATTCCTGCGGATCGATCCGGGAGATTATACCTGACTTGATTGAAATCGGATTGGACGTACTGAATCCAATTCAGAGCAGCTGTCCTGGAATGGAGCCAATCGAACTGAAACAGGAATATGGCGACCACCTCACTTTTATGGGCGGAATTGATACACAATATCTTATACCGAAAGGAACTGTAAAAGGGATTGAATATGAAGTCAGCAGCTTGATTGACTCCATGGCTGATGGAGGCGGTTTTATATTGGCGGCCTCACATACCATACCTCCTGAAACTCCGATGGAGAATATTTTTGCCATGTATGACGCAGCTGGTGTATCCCGGGAGATGATTATGGATAAAGCAAGTGACAGTCGTAATTCGGTATAACGACAAAATTGGACTCCCCGCTAAAAGTCCATATACTGAATCAATATGTATACCGCAACAATGATTTACCCGGTTAAACAGGAATCCATGGAAGATTTTATCCGCGTCTGGGAAGAGAAAATTTTGAATCTGGCAATCAACCAGGCCGGATATGTCCGGATGCAGCTCCTTACAAGAGAGCGTGAAGCCCAGGCCATCGGAACCTGGACAGAGAAGTCCCATGCTGAAAAATTCATGGCACCGGGTCCGTTTAAAACCCTGATGGCATCTGTTAAAGACATGCTGGATGGTGAGCCGAAACCAACCATCTGGACCTTGAGTTCATACGCCAGCCGTTAACAAACTGCAGGGCTTCCGGGCCTGTTTTATACAAGCTTGTATTTTCCCCTTCCTTTCGTTAACCTCTGGAGTGAAATGGTTAACGAATCTGTATCAAGTCATAAATCACAGCTTCTGACAATTCTTCGCAACAGCTCTGTCCCGATAAACGGGGATACCCTCGGCAGCCGTATGGGAATCAGCCGGGTAGCCGTTCATAAACACATTCATAATCTGAAAACCTACGGTTATCCCGTCGTATCGAGCCGCCATGGGTATAGGATTGGTCCAGAAGAGACTTTTCCCTTGAGCAGCTGGGAGTTCCTCCCGGAAGAACACATCAGGGTTGTAAAAGCTACCGGATCAACCATGAATGAAGCCCGTCTGTGGGCTGAACATCATCCTGGTATGGATTTCACCATGGTAGCGGAATTTCAATCTGCCGGCCGGGGCCGGAGGAATAGAACGTGGAACTCGCCTGAAGGAGGACTTTGGGCAACACACTTAATCCACCCGGGAGGATCTGCAATCCATATACAGAGATACGTGCTGGCGGCAACGGCAGCCCTGGCCCGTCTTTTACGGGAAAAATGGAAGATCGAAGCTTTAATAAAATGGCCGAACGATATATTGGTCGATAAAAAGAAAATTGCCGGGGTACTCGGTGAGGCCCGGATAAACGGTGATCGAATCGATTATCTTTCCCTCGGTTTGGGTTTGAACGTCAACAATGAAGCCGCTCAAGGTGCCGCGGCTTTAAAAGACATCACAGGCCGTGATGAAGACCGTCGACGACTGCTCCGGGACTGGATTGAGGAACTGAAGAAACTTCGCCGCTCAGCTGATTTCTCCGCCGGGAAAGACCCTCTCTGGCTGAACTCTCTCATGACAGGAATTGGCAGTAAAGCTGTATTCCAGGTTGGCGGGCAGAAAATCACCGGTATCGTGGCTGGAATCGACGGCCTCGGCCGCCTGATGCTCAGAACTCACGGTGAATCCGTAATCCGATTATCCCCGGGTGACATCGATGATACGGACCCTGAAGGTCAGCAAAGAAAATATGCAGGAGTATAAGATTTGAACGATAGTTCTGTCCGATCAATTGTACTGGTGTCCGCCTTTACGGCACTTGTCATTGTGGGGGCCATTTTCAGTTTTCCGGCTCCATGGAATCCGGTGATTCCCCTCACCCTGGCCACACTCTTTGTTATTCTGGCAGGGATGCTCCTTGGGCCATGGCGGGGCCTTGCGGTTACAGGGCTCTACCTGTTTCTCGGTATTGTCGGTCTACCGGTATTCGCCGGAGGAAATGCCGGGGTGCAGATTCTGGCGGGACCCACCGGAGGGTTCCTAATCGGCTATGCCCTGGCAGCTTTCCTTGCCGGACTCATTGTACGTATCGGTAAGGGCAGCCTGGCCTCCCTCATTATTGCCGCCCTCATTGCCACCCTGGCCATCTACCTCCCCGGGCTTCCCTGGATGCACTACAGCCTCACCGGTATTGTAGATGACTGGTCCTGGGCTTCCACCTGGGGTAAATACACCCTCCCCTTCCTCATCGGAGACGGTATCAAGGCCATAGCGGCAGTGGTTATCGCCAGGTATCTCAAGGACCGCGTTAATTGAGCACTCCACTGATTGAGATCAAATCCCTATCTCATATTTTTCCCAACGGCACCAGGGCTCTGGACGACGTAAACCTGGACATTCACACAGGTTCGTTTGTCATTCTTGCCGGTCCCAACGGCAGCGGCAAGACCGTGTTCATGCGCCATCTGAACGGCCTGGCCCGGCCTACTGCGGGAGAAGTTGTGCTGGAGGGAGTTCCTGTTTTGGATGACCTCTCACGAGCCCGCCGCTCCATCGGTCTGGTGTTCCAGGATGCCGACGCCCAGGTTGTGGGACAAACCGTGGCCCGGGACACGGCATTCGGCCCTGAAAACTTGGGGCTGCAGCGGATTGTTATCGAAAAACGGGTACAATCGGCTTTGGAAGCCACAGGCCTTGTCGGTTTCGATGAACGTCGGCCCCATACCCTTTCCGGCGGCGAGATGAGGCGCCTGGCCGTCGCCGGTGTCCTGGCGATGGAACCTGAACTGCTTGTGCTGGATGAACCTTTCACCGGACTGGACTGGCCGGGATGCGCCGATCTGCTGGCCGTCCTGGACAAGTTTCATTCCTCAGGAAAAACGATCCTTCTCATCACCCACGATCTGGATAAGGTACTCGCCCATGCCGACCGCCTGATACTGATGGATTCCGGCCGGATCGCAGCAGACGGGGCTCCGGAGGATATCATCGATCAAGTGAAAGGGCTGGGCATACATAGGCCTGCAGGTAATGTGGCGGGTATGAGCTGGAAGAAATGAAAGAACTCGAGTTTTTCCACTACAAACCCGGAACGAGCCTCTGGCACCGCCACGATCCCCGGCTGAAACTCCTGGAACTGGCAATCTGGAGTACCATGGCCCTTGCCGGTCCCCCGATAGTGACAGGCTGTATCGCCCTGATACTTGTGATACTTCTGGGTATCTCAGGAATCGGGATACGCCGGTTGAAGAAACCGCTGTTCTTCTGGGCATTTATGGCCGCCGCCATCGTATTGACTGCCGGTTTGAGCGACCCCTCGGCGCCCCTTGTTGTTAACGGACGCCCCCTGCCCTTCGGGCGTAACGGTCTGGTATCAGGAGCTCTCCGGGCAGCCCGATTACTCACGG
>JAUUYD010000047.1 GCA_030590585.1 Spirochaeta sp. | reverse complement strand
CCGGGTTTTCCATCGATTCACCAGCCGCCTTGAAGGCCGCCAGATGGACAATCCCATCCCAACCAATCGATAATGCTTTTTCCAAAAAAGATTTATCAAGGATATCACCCTCGAGAATCTCGGTATTCCCGGGGTAGTTTACACGGCTGCCGGAGGAGAAATTATCCAGTATTGCCACCGTATCACCACGGTCGGTAAAAGCATGGCAGACATGGGAGCCTATGTAGCCGGCACCGCCGACAACGAGAATCTTCATAAATAACTCCTTTGCACGAGGAGACGTTAGCATTTCGTTCATCTTTATGTGAAGATACCGGTGGAAAGGTTCAATACTTGCGCCGAAACCGTCTCTCCGTCATATTTCAATACAGATTAAGTACAGGAGCATAATATGACTGACCAAACAATGTCTGACGGGATAGATTATAATTTTAAGATTTCAACTCTTGGACCCTGCAAGGTTCCTTCCCCTAAACCCTATTCAACAAAGCTGGGTGATTCCATCGCCAATTATACCCGTGACGATCAGTACATACTGCGGTCCAATACTACAGATGCTTCAAATATCGGCCCGGATTACAATCCGGCCTGGATGCTTGAATTGGCCGGACCCCGGGAGAACATCTATTTTGCCCCCAGTCATTCTCATGCCGCGATTGTTACCTGCGGGGGACTCTGTCCGGGGCTGAATGATGTCATTCGGTCAATCACCCGGACACTGTGGTATTTCTACGGAATTGAACGAATCAGCGGGATTCGTTACGGGTACAGAGGCTTCCGGCCGGAGTTCAATTTAACGCCCATGGTTCTCAATCCGGACGTAGTCGATGATATTCACAACCTGGGAGGCTCCATATTGGGTTCATCCCGGGGATATGGTGATGAAGTGCCCATCGTGGATGCTCTGGAACGAATGAATATCAATATACTGTTCACCATCGGCGGGGATGGAACCTTGAAGGGCAGTCAGGATATTTCCAATGAGATAGCAAAACGAGGCCTTAAAATCGCCTGTGTCGGAGTCCCTAAAACCATTGATAACGATATCATGTTTGTTCAGAAAACTTTTGGTTTCGATACCGCCGTGGCCAAAGCTGTGGAAGCTGTCAGCGGAGCGCATGTAGAGGCCAAATGTGCCCCGGATGGAATCGGGATGGTACAGGTTATGGGCCGGGATTCAGGATTCATAGCCGCTCATACCACTTTGTCCACCAGTGATGTGAATATATGCCTGATACCCGAGGTTCCCTTCACACTTGAGGGGGAGAACGGTCTGCTTAAGACCCTTGAACGAAGACTGGATAAGCGGAAACATGCCGTTATTCTGATTGCCGAAGGAGCCGGACAGGAATTACTGAATACCGGTAAGGACGGGTTAGATGCTTCGGGAAATAAATCTTATGGTGATATCGGATTGTATCTGAAAGACGTTATAAAAAAGTTTCTCGTTGATAAAGGCAGGGAGGCGAATATCAAGTATATCGATCCAAGCTATATTATCCGCTCAGCACCGGCCAATCCGGTGGATTCCTACTACTGTGCCCGTCTGGGGGCCAACGCCGTGCATGCAGCCATGACCGGACGTACGGCCTGTCTTATCGGCCAATGGAGTAATGCTCTGGTGCATGTTCCCATTTCCATGGCCACCTTCAAACGGAAGCAGGTTTACAACGAAGGTTCCCTGTGGAGAGATGTTCTGGAATCAACCCGCCAGCCGTTATCCATGGTGGACTAGTTCTTAATTGACCTCTACCGCCCTGGAGTTTTTAAGTCCTTCTCCCTGCCGTATCCGTTTCCTTCCCGGAGTATGGTTTCCCGGATGATGGTTTCGGCTGCAAGGTTTATCCGGGCGGCCCGGCGCCGCATCTTCTCTCCATTCCTGCGGAAATCCCCGGGATACAGGGCTTCCCCGACTATCAGTTTCACCCCGGGAGGCCACCAGGGAAGTATTCGATGGATCGGTCTTGCCAGTAATATTTCTGTAATCGGTATCAGTGGTACATCATGCAGACAGGCGAACCATGCGGCGCCGATGATGAATCCTGAGGGATTTTGACTCTTCCGTTTAATAACGCCTTCCGGGAAGAAATGCACCATCTCGCCTCGTTTCAAGCTTTCCCTGACTGAAGCGGCCATCATCATCGGCTTATCCTCGGGGACGCCGATAACGCCCATGAGCCAGTTGAACCAGCCGGCATCAAGCCGCCGCATATTGGCCTCTTCCGCGATAAACCGTATGTACCGCGGCCGTGCGGCATGCCAGATAAAAAACCACTCAAGGTCAATACAATGGTTCATAACTGATATAAATGGACCTTTTATTCCCAATTTGCGGTGTCCTGTGATTCGAAGATGGTAAAATGGAACGGCAGACAGCCAGAGAAATGGATAAAAGAAGAAGTAACCGGCAACCCTGAGACTGCGTCGAAAATTCGACTCGGATATCAGCGGACGGTACGGCCTTTCCATACGTATCCCCGTCCTTTCTTTGAAAGAATTATTGAGTGAATTGATAGAATCAGAACCCATGAAAAGTGGATCGGATACAAAAAACCCGTATACCAGGGCAGTTTACGGTTTCTCATGGTAACACCCCAGGCTGTAAGTACCAGTAATACCCCCAGACCAAGCAGTCCCGAGAGGGGATGTCCTGTTATCAACATAATGACAGTCAGAGGGATTGGGAGCAGAAGAAACGAAATCATTACAAAACCCATAAACAGAAAAGGGTAAATCTGATTATCAAAATATTCATAAACCACCCGCATAATTCCCATTCTTGCGTGGCTCATCGAGTCGTACATATTTCCGGATAAATGATCTTTGGCATCCAGGAAAACCTGGCTGAATCCTTCATCCTTCAAGTATCTGGCCATCTGTATATCTTCATTTATCTTGTCCCTGACAGGTTCAAACCCGTCTGTTTCTTTCAGCACCTGAGAACGAACACAAAAATACTGCCCTATGGCATGGGAGAACATGTAAGTTCTACTGTGGCGGAACAGCCAGAGGGGCAGAAGAAAAGATGTGGCCAGATACATCACCGGGAAGAGCAGATATTCCATCTTTTCCGGAGTGGTATGCCGGGCATAGCCTGAGAGAAAATCAACATTGTGAGCATTGAAATTTGTTACCGTCCAGGATAACAGCTGTTTCCCCGGGCGCATGTCGGCATCAAGAAACAGCAGTATTTCTCCCCGGGCGGCTTTGGTGAGCTGCTGCATGGCATAGGGCTTTCCCTTCCATTCCGGTGGGAGCTCAAGGCCTTTAATAACACGGAATACGGGATTATCTTTCGTTAAATTCCGGGTAAATTCCAGAGTATCATCCTCTGAATTATCATCGAGAATAATGACTTCATAATTCCGGTAATCCTGATCAGATAGAGCTTTGATTGTCGGGGCGATTCTTTCCGCCTCGTTTCTGGCTGGAATCAAAACCGATACCATAGGCCCGTCGGTGCAGGCAGGTTTCAGGGATACAACATGAAGGTAGATGATGTTCGTAAGGGTGAAAAGCAGCATATACGAGCCTGTGGCAATTACCAGCCAGGTATAAACAGCTGCCGTCATCGAGTTTCATCCTGCAGGAACATTATCATTCCACCGACAAAAACATTCCCCGGGTAAATTGCCAATGCCTCGTTAAACCACGATAAGGCCTGTTCATCACTTTCTTCCATAAAAGCGGCCATGGCGAAACCTCCATAGACATTGAACTCATCTTCCCTGTCGGTGATTCCCCCCCTTAGAATCTTCCTGTATAAAGCTCTGGCTTCATCGGGGTTTCCCCCGTAGGCGGCGGGAGAATAAGCGAGGCGGGAGGCCTCCTGTATCTGAGCTTTAACATAGTTCGGATCCAGAACAAGAGAGGCTTTTACGTTCTTTCGGGCTTTCGGACCGATGGAAAGAAGGTGGCCGGCATTTCCTAAAAAGAGCATCTGTCCGAGTATCTCTCCAAGCAGGCTGTGTGATTCGGCTCCCGGAAGAATCTCATGATAGTTCTCGGCGGCTGAGCGGGCATCGCTGTACGCAGCAAGAGCATCTTCACGTTCGGTGTAGTATTTTCGTAAGGCGAGGTACCGGCCCCGGCGTAAATCTCCGGCATAGGCCGCCATGGCTTCCCGGGTTTTAACCGCCTGGTAAAAACGTCCCAGATAATAACTGACAAGGGCTTTGCCGCGTTCTGTTTCAGCCTCGCTGAACTTTCCTGATACAATTCCGGCTAAGGTGGATTGATACATTATCCGGATATCGGTTTCGTTAAGAGAATGGTTGTAAACGTTGTCCCTGAAAGGGATAACAATGGTATCCGCACTGACCGGCTCAACAGCAGCCGTACCATACGGAACAGCTGTAACGAGAATCAGTGCATAAAACAATACCGGGAAGCCCAGGGGCAGGGTGCCTCGGATATGCATATACTGTAATAAATCCTTTCAATTTCGGATGCGAGATGAGATGCTAACACGGAGTTGAAAGCTTGTCTTTAAGTTTCCAGGCGAATCCGGGATTATTTGACCCCCAGAATTGAAGCGTATGCTTTTAAAGCCTCGTCCTTTGAGCTTCCATCCAGCACCGCTCCGGCCAGGACTTTACCCAGCTGCACCCCTTCCTGGTCGAAAGAATTCAGATTCCAGCAGAATCCCTGAAACATCACTTTGTTTTCAAAATGTGCCAGAAGTCCGCCGAGTACCCGGGCATCAAGGCGGTCGGCACTCAGAACTGTGCTGGGGCGCATCCCGTCAAAGTTCTTGTTGGGGTTCTTATTCGGACTGCCCTTGGCAAAGGCAATAATCTGGGCGGCCAGATTGGCATTGAGCTTGGTTTGACTGGAAGAACCGAAGGTTTCCACATCTTCACCCTTCTGGGACTGGCGGAACCCGATAAACTGTAACGGCACTACATCGCTGCCCTGGTGCAGCAGCTGGTAGAAGGAGTGCTGACCGTTGGTTCCCGGCTCTCCGAATACCACAGGACCGGTGGGATAGGAAACAGCCTCTCCCCGGCGGTTTACGCTTTTACCGTTGGATTCCATATCCAGCTGCTGAAGGTGGGCCGGAAAGCGGGAGAGGGCCTGACTGTATGGGAGAACCGCAGTGGCCGGCAGACCCAGGACATTCCTGTTGAATACCCCGATCAGGGCATCCAGCAAAGACGCGTTCTTCCTGATATCAGGTTCCAGAGCCGCTTTATCAACTTCATGGGCGCCTTTGAGCAGGGCATCGAAGGTATCGGGACCCAGGGACAGAGAGAGAACCACGCCTCCCACAGCACTGGTGGAGGAATACCGGCCGCCGATGTAATCATCGATGTAAAAGGAATCCAGTACACCGGAGGATTCTGCCAGGGGGCTTGTTTTACTGGTAACAGCAACAATATGAGCTGACGGATTGTAGCCAGGTACCCCCGCCGCCTTCATTCTGGCAATAATCAAATCCCTGTTGGCCAGGGTTTCCTGGGTTGTTCCGCTTTTGGATACCAGGATGAACAATGTTGTTTCGGGGTTAATCAGGGAAATTACATCCGCCGCATCATCAGGATCGACGTTGGATACGAAATAGGCCTTCATCTTCGGGGTTTGAGATTGCCTGAGGGCCAGATAAAGAGCCCTGGGACCCAGGTCTGAGCCGCCGATACCGATTTGAACTACGGTATCAAAGGTCTTTCCCGTGGAACCTGTGATATCTCCCGAATGGACCTTTTCGGCAAAATCCCTGACACGGGAATTCTGCTCATCATAGAATGACCGGAGGTTGACGCCGTTTTCCATGATATCATTTCCCAGCTGACCTCTGGTGAGCTGATGGAGAACCCGCCGGTCTTCTCCGGTATTGATTTTCTCTCCATTGAGGACTGCTTTGTATTTCTCTATCAGATCCTGTTCGTCGGATAAAACCTGAAGGCGGTCAAGGTCAGTTTCAGTCAACATGGATGCCCCGTAGTGGTACATCATCCCGGCAGCGGCAGAAACCTTCCAGGTTTTAACACGTTCGGCAGTCAGATCGTCTCTCAGGCTGACAAGAGTATCGGTCTGTCTGAGCCGGGGGTAAGCGGCAGTAGCGTCGAGGTTTTTCCATTCAATAGCCATAATGATTTTCTCCAAAAAGGGATGCTGTATACTGAGGCTCTTTCAAAAAAATTCGATTTTTAAAATTACCTCTTATTGAGTCTAGGTTTTTCTCATATTCCGGGCAAGAGTGGTGCTTACATGTAAATCGGCCATACTTTGAAATCCTTTTATGTTGTGTTATTCTCCGGCATGGCAAAAGATGAACTCAGATATCATTTCAGCAGCAAAGATAAAAATAATGAAGAATGGCAAAATCCGGAGATCACAGGTCGGAATAAGCTTAAAGGCCGGTTTCAGCATCTGCCCTTCTCAAGCATTGCAGATGCAGTTGATACTTCTGATATCCGTAAAAGTTCATGGTATTTAAGCCTGGATGGAGAATGGGATTTCAAATGGCATCCGAATCCCTCTTTGAAGCTGGAAGATAAAGAGAAGGACGGTGACTGGGATATCATTCCCGTACCGGCAAACTGGGAAATGCACGGACATGGAACACCCCAGTATACAAATGTGGCATACCCCTACAGTCACGATACCGTTCATCCACCGGCTATAGATCCTCAAAACAACCCTACCGGATACTACAGAACCAAATTCAATATACCCGAAGACTGGTCGGACAGAATTGACGGCGTGATACTCAGGTTTGACGGAATCAGATCAGCCGCTGTAATCCGAGTGAATGGCGAGGACGTCGGTTACACCCAGGACAGCTATTCCCCGGCGGAGTTTGTTATCGGTTCTTATCTGAAACAGGGAGAGAACCATCTAAGTGTAAAAGTTATGAAGTGGTGTGCCGGCACTTATCTGGAAGATCAGGATATGTGGCGGCTGGGCGGGATTTTCCGGCCGGTAAAATTGATAGCAGCCCCGAAGATCGGGATATTTGATGTCTATGCCCGGAGTCATTTCAGCGGAACGTTCCGGGACGCCCGGATGGATGTCACAGTGACCCTGGATGCACCGCCTGTTGATAATACCGCCCCCGGTATAGTTCGCTGGTATCTCTATAAAGCAGGTGGAGACGATGTTCTTTCATCCAGTACTCCGGTTGAAGTGATAATGAAAAAGGGTGAACAGTCCGTAGTTGAAACCTCAGTACAGGTAGTGGAACCTGAAAAATGGACTGCGGAAACACCCCATCTTTACAACCTGGTTATTGAGCTCAGCGATGAAGAGGGTTCAGTTCTTGACGTTCGAAGCATGGCCTGGGGTTTCCGTCAGGTGGATATCAGCCACGGTCCCGAGGGTGCCGCCCTGAGAATAAACGGTCAGCCGGTTAAGCTCCACGGAGTTAACCGTCATGATATTCACCCCCGGTATGGTCAGGCTGTCCCCCGGGACGTCATTGAGTCCGATCTTATACTGATGAAACGGCATAACATCAATGCCGTCCGCTGCAGCCATTATCCCAACCCCTCCGCCCTCTATGAAATTGCCGACAGGCTGGGTCTTTATGTTATTGATGAGGCCAATGTTGAAAGTCATGGATTAAGGCATCGTCTTCCCGCCTCCCTCCCTGAATGGAGGGATAACTGTGTCGAAAGAATGGAGAGGATGGTATTAACACACCGAAATCATCCAAGCATCATCATCTGGTCGTTGGGAAATGAAGCCGGACAGGGACAGAACTTCAAAAAGATGAAAGCCGCCGCCCGGGCTCTGGATACCACAAGACCCATTCACTACGAAGGGGATCATAAGCTGAACAGTTCGGATTTTTTCAGCCTGATGTATCCCGGGGTGAATGACGTAAAAAGGGTAGGGCAGTACAGGAAAGTCAGGGTGGCCCGGGGAGAGAAGGGGCATCCCTTCGGATGGCTGATACCTCCCAGGAAATACCGCAATAAGCCTCTAATCATCTGTGAGTTCGCCCATGCCATGGGAAACAGCCTGGGCAATTTCTCGGACTATATGGAGATAATCGATCGTTATCCCAATATCGCAGGAGGGTTTATCTGGGATTTTGCCGATCAGGCCCTTTACCGTAAGGATGAAAAGGGGCGGGAGTATCCGGCTTACGGCGGTGAGTTCGGTGATAAACCCCATGATGGAATTTTCTGCGCCGATGGACTTGTGACTGCAGACCGCCGGCCGCAGCCGGAAATTGCTGAGGTAAAGGCTTTATTCTCTCCGGTTGGTGTTCGTGAAGATAATCTTAAAAAAGGCCGGATTATGCTGATTAACCGTCACGCGCATAAGGATTTGAGTTCATTTGAAATAGCATGGGTTCTTGAGCGGGATGGAATCGCTGTTGCCGAGGGTACGATAAGGAAGCCTGATATTCCTCCGGCCGGGGAAAAATCAATCAACCTTTTCCGTAATCTTGCGGCTTTCCCCATTGAAGGCGAGGGTTTTATCAATTTCTCGGTTCGTCTGAAAGAGTCCAATGAATGGGCTTCTGCCGGTTTTGAGATTGCACGGATGCAGCTGCCGGTGCCGTCAATATCCATAGAGGAAGCTCCCGCTGATGCCATTCTCGATTATCTGAAAGTAATGCCGGTATCCGAACCCGAACCAACTGCCGATCAGGATGAGAACCTGTCCATTGAACCCCGGAATACTGAATGGCAGTACGGTGAGGATTCCGGCCGGCTTTATATCGCAGGCGGTGGAATGGGCGGCAGAATCAATCTTTCAAACGGGAACCTGGAGCTTCTTGATTTCGGGAAAGGCAATTTATTCATCGAACCCCTTGAACCCGACTTTTTCCGGGCCCCGACAGATAATGAGCAGCTGGGTATTGCCGCGTTCATGAAAGACGGTACCCGATTACGGGAAATCTTATTGCGATTGGCCGACAGGGTTTACGGAAAATCCTGGGAATCAGCCGGGCGAAACCGCATCCTGCGCCGCTGGAAATCGAAAGAGACGGCTGAGGGCTTATTGGTAATTCTGCGTCTTAAAGTACCGGGGCTCATAGGTTTACTCAGTCAGAAAATTCTGTTTGGAAACAAGCAGAGAGTCTCGGTGGTTTTACAGGGCCGTCCCTGGCGTGAGATGGTCCGCTTTGGAACCCGGATGGTGATTCCAGCACGTTACCGGAAGGTTTCCTGGTTCGGACTGGGGCCTGAAGAGTGCTACGTTGACCGTAAAGCCGGGGGGATTGTTACCCGGCATGAAATGGATGCCGATGAATTATCCTTTAACTATTTAAAACCTCAGGAAAGCGGTAACAGAACCGGGGTCAGGAGGGTTTCGTTTTCCGACGGCGGAACGGCCCTGACTTTCACTGCGGCGGCAGGCGGCACAATCGATTTTTCAGCCCGGTTTGCCTCACGGGAAAATATCGCCTCAGCAGCCCATACCCATGAGATTAAGCGCAGTGAGAACCTTCATGTTCATATCGATGGTGAACAACGCGGAGTAGGCGGCAGTATACCCGGGATTTTAAACCTGATGAAAAAATATAAGATGAAGCCTTACCGCAGGTACAGACTGGAGTTTGCAATCAGCCGGGAAACGCCCGGTGCCGGAGAACAAGGGTCGTACCGGAGCAATGAAGGTGTGAGGAACAATTCCGTCGGTCAGCAAAAAAAGTAGAAAAAAATTATCTCCCGTAAATCTCATCCAGGATGATATTAATTTCTTTACCCGTCTCTCCGGAAACAAGCGGTTCCCTGTCCTCCTGAATCGCCGACACAAAATCATCAATCAGGGGCTGATGGAAGTTCTCATGGTTGGGATGATTTTCGGTCCGGGAACCATTTTCAGTTATTATCTCCATCGTTCCTTTATTCAGAACCGTTACGTGAATAGAGCCCCTGCTGCCGAAGACCTCCAGGGTAT
>JAUUYD010000467.1 GCA_030590585.1 Spirochaeta sp. | reverse complement strand
TTGAAGGGGTCACCAAAATCGACGACATGGAAATGGGAAAGAGCAACAGGAAGGCGGCCAGCCTCCGCAAGATGGTGTGGGCCATGGTTGACGACCTCCGGGTGATTGTTATCAAGCTTGCCGACAAACGACACAACATGAGCACACTTCAGTACATCCCTGAAGAGAGCCGTCGTATACGGATTGCCCGGGAGTGCCTTGAAATCTACGCTCCAATGGCCGGTAAACTCGGTATGAGCTCATTGAAAATTGAGCTGGAAGATTTAAGTTTCAAGTATCTCAAACCCGATACCTACATACAAATCCGGGATCATGTGGATCAGAAACAGGAAGAGCGTAAGCAGTATCTTGATAAAATTCAGGGTGACCTTCTTCGAGCCGCCGCCAAGTCACGCCTTAAGATTGAGGTGTCAACCAGAGCCAAACATTTCTACTCCATCTACCGGAAGATGAAAGACCGGAGTAAAGATCTTGAAGAGATTTACGATCTTCTGGGAGTTCGTATTATCTGCGAATCCACGGTAGCCTGTTACACCATCCTCGGAGTGGTTCATGGGCTGTGGGTGCCCTTCGAAGGGCGATTCAAGGATTATATAGCCCGTCCCAAGGGTAACGGATACCGCTCACTCCACACATCGGTACTCACCGAGGGCGGCCGCACCCTGGAAATACAGATACGAAGCCGGACAATGCATGAAACCGCTGAATATGGAATCGCCGCCCACTGGGCCTACAAGGAAGGTAAGAAAAAAGACCAGGTCCTCCCCCACCAGATAGCAATGGTTCAGCAGCTCAAAATCCTCAGGGATGAAGGGCGGGATGATGATGCCGGTACATTCCTTGACGCCATAAAACGGGATGTCTTAAGAGATTCCATCATTGTTTACACACCCAAAGGCGACCCTATGGAACTCCCCGAGGGATCCACCGCCATCGATCTGGCTTACCACATTCATTCGGAAGTCGGGGAGCACTGTATGGGAGCCAAGGCAGACGGGGTGATCATAGCTCTCACACGGCCGCTGGAGAACACCCAGACCATTCAGATCCTTACAGCCCCAAGTGCCCATCCCCATGTCAACTGGCTCAAACATGTGCGAAGCGCCCGGGCACGAAGCAAAATACGGAACTGGCTGAACCATCATGACTCCAATGTTATAATCGACCGGAATATTGTTGCCCGGAAAAAGCCTGCGGAAGTCAGAGATATTAAGAATGAAAACGCGTCCTTCGCGGTAGACGAAGCCTCGGGTGTCGGGAGACTGGAAACCCAGGTTATCGACAGCAGCAAGGTTGGGATTACTATCGGTGATGAGCACAACATGATGATAAAAATCAGTCAGTGCTGTGCCCCTGTTCCCGGCGACCGCATCATCGGGTATATATCAAGAGGCCGCGGCATAGTTGTACACAAGGTGGATTGCCCCAACCTGAAAGGAATCGATGATTTTGAAGAAAGACGAATCCATGTGGATTGGGAAACGGTCAGCTCCAGGAGCACACAGCGATTCCGTATTCATTCCCGATACACACACGATCTGTTCAGTGAAATCGAAGGTGCCATCCGTAAGTTCCGTGGACATCTTATCTCCGGGAGCCTTGATGAAACTGAACGCGGTGATCTGGAAGGATTCTTCACCATAGAAATGGAAAGCAAGGAAGATTTCAAGAAAATATCCAAGAGTATCAGAGCTATTCCAACTGTGCTGTCAATAGCCAAGGTTCAGAATTTTCAGAACCGTTATTACAATTAGCTTACGAGGTATTAGTGGAAATTCATATCGTTCTCCATGAACCGGAGATTCCCCAGAACACCGGCAGTATCGGCCGCACATGTATGGCCGTCGGTGCCCGGCTCCATCTGATAAAGCCTTTAGGGTTTTCACTGGATAATAAATATCTCAAACGGGCAGGTCTGGACTACTGGCATGAGCTGGATGTGGAGATTCACGATGACTGGGATTCTTTTACCACAAACTATCCCGATGCCTCTTTATGGTTCTTCACCACAAAAGCCCCCCGCAGACATGACGAGGTAAATTTTGAAAACCGTGTATTCCTGGTATTCGGAAAAGAAACCGCCGGTCTGCCGGACAAGCTGCTGATGACCGCCCCGGAACGATGTGTCCGCATCCCATTACTCAGTAAAGCACGGTCTCTTAATCTTTCAGTTGCCGTAGCTGTGGCCGCCTTCGAAGCCCTCAGGCAGAACGGATTCACCGGACTCTCTGAATCAGATCCCGAAGGCCGGCTCTTTCCTTAGAACAAACCTGTTACCTTTCCTGTCTCAGGATCAATATCAATACTCATATACGCCGGTTTGGAGCCCAGTCCCGGCATGGTGCGGATATTTCCCGCAAGAGGGTAAACAAAACCGGCACCCGCGCTGAGGCGTACATCACTCACCGGAAAGCTGAAGCCTTCAGGAGCGTTCTTCAATGCCGGATCGTGACTTAAGGACAGATGGGTTTTGGCCATACACACCGGCAGTCCCCCATGCCCCTCCTCTTCGTACTTTGAAAGAAGGTCTTTGGCCTCGGAAGAGTATGTTACCTCACCGGCACGATAAACTTTATCGGCAATGATTTCGATTTTCTCAGTAAGGGAAGATTTAAGATCGTACAGATATTTGAAATCCCCACCGGCATCACAGGCCTTATCGACAGCTTCAGCCAGAGCGGCGGCACCGGCCCCGCCGTTGGAATGATGGGTTGTGACAACCGCGTCAAACGCGCCTGCGTCCCTTGCAGCCTTGATAATCACTTCATGTTCGGCCTTTGAATCCGTGGGAAAGGCATTTACCGCGACAACGCAGGGAATCCCAAATAAAGCGACATTGGCGATGTGCCGCCTCAAGTTATCCAACCCCGCCGAAAGAAGTTCGGTATTTTCCGAGGTGTACGCGGCATCCAGAGAGCGGCCGGGAACTACCTTCGGGCCGCCTCCGTGCATTTTAAGGGCCCTGACAGTTGCAACGAGAACAACCGCATCAGGAACC
>JAUUYD010000384.1 GCA_030590585.1 Spirochaeta sp. | reverse complement strand
GATTGTCTGCCTGCCGTCTGAGAGGGCTTTTATCATATCGGCTGCCTCATTCCCGTCAATACGGAACTCAGCTGAAGGTTCTTCTCTTTCAAGGAGTTTGTGGTACTCCAGCATTGCGGCCCCTGAGGCGATATTAACGATGAAATTTCTCAGACGGTTGCAGTCGGTCTCCTTAATATCTTCAATGGCAATTCCCGCTGAGAATGAATCTTCCGAACTGTTGTCAACACGATAGGCAATACGCCCGGTGAATGGAATCTTCCGGTTCTGCTCAGGGAGTTTCATCACCAGATTCAGTAAATCGCCGCTTGATGCTGATCCTCTGCCGCGGATCAGCATGCCGTCTATCGAGAGATCTTCGGCAGAGAATATTTCCAGATCCCCCTCGGAGCATTTAATATCCGTTATTGCGCAGCGTGTTCTGGGAACCTGGCGTGATTCGGTTGGGGCTGAATCGGTTGGGGCTGAATCGGTCTCGGGACGACGATTTTCAAGACTCTCCAGCCAGCGCTCAACCAGCAGCATACGGGCTTCATTTTCTCCATCGAACTCAAGCCCGATTTCCCATTGTTCTTCCGCTTTATCACTGCGTCTTACATAGCAGGGGATGCCCTTTCCTCCGGCTCCCGGGAGATTTACGGAAATCCTGTGGATTTTGTCAAAGCCATGAGGGCGGTTCACCACAACCTTCATACCGTTCCGGCTGACATCGATAGTCCGGGCGGGTATGCTGCCCTCTCCTCCGTCAAGGTGGATGAACTCCTCCATCAGGTGCCGTTCTATGCTGCGTTTTTCCATGGAGTTCCTCAGGGTGGATGATAGCCTTGCTGAGGGTTATCGACAAGCAGGTTTTCTTTTCATCCTGTTTCCGGGGTATACTTATTGATGAATGGTATCATACCCCAGGGCGGAGCCCTGGACCCGGAGTCGCCGCTGGCGACTCCCGTCCGCGGCCAGGTCGTTGCTTCGCAACAGCTCGGCCAAGCATCCGGTGGCAAGCTGCGGGGTATGAACCCTTGCCTTCCCTGCTCTCTCTCGGATCAAGGGTCGTACCGGAGGCGAGAGCCGAGGAACGAGCAAGGCTGCATGAGCGAGCAGCAAGCTTGCTTGCGACCAGCTTCCGTCAGAATGAACAAGTTCACTCCACTCGTTCGTTTGGGAATCATTGCCGTAATTGCGATATTACCCCTCATTACTTCCTGCGGGGACTCAAAAAACAGAGAAGATCTTGCATTGCGTATGGCTTTGGAAGAGGGCCTGGTGGATGACGACGAACGGATTGCTGCGCTTAAAGCCGATATCCGAGCTGTTGAAAAGCAGGTTGAAAAGACCCTCGAGTCCGTAAGGGATGAGGGCAGCTACTGGCGTCTTCTGGGTCTGAAATACATGGATTACAAAATGTGGGGTGAAGCCATGGCGGCTTTTGACGAAGCCGTTAAGATTTATCCGGAAAACGCAGCTCTTTTATACAATCGGGCTTTGTCCGCGGGACAAATGGCACTCTCGGCGGATACACCCGAGGCTGAATTGTCCTATTTTCTTCGATCTGAAAGCGGATACAGGAGGGCTATCACTGTTAATTCCCGACACACAGCTTCAATGTATGCCCTGTCTGTACTTCTGGTGTTTGAGCTGGAGAGGCCCTTTGAAGCTGTTCCATTATTGGAAGATTTTCTGAAAATTGAACGCAGTGATATCAACGGCAGATTCCTTCTGGCCCGGGTTTATCTGGAGGCGGGAATGAAGATTGAGGCCCTTAATCTCTATGATGAAATCACAAAAATTGCCAGAGATCAAACTGATGTTATAAAGGCTGAGGAACTCTACAGACGTGCGGCAGGAGGCGGGGATGCATCATAATCAACTTCTTTTAGCTGCAATAAACAGACTCCCCGGTCATAAAGGCTGGCTCAAGCAAAGGGTTCTTTCATTATGCCGGGACGAGAAAGATCTTCCAGGGGCCATTGCCGAATACATGACTATACGTTCATCGAGGTCGACACGAAACCTGCCATCTGCCGGGCGACTGCTTCGGGATGCTGAAATAGAGCTCAGAAGACTGTCTTATTACAGTATCGGCTGCAAGGTTCTCGGAGAGGCGGATTATCCGGCATCTCTTGCTCTGATTGAAGATCCCCCTCTGCTGCTCTATTACAGAGGATCTGTCGTATTCAATGAAAAACCCGGTATCGCAATTGTCGGAACCCGCCGTCCAACCGCCCCGGCATTACGTCAATCATATCAGCTGGGCCTTGAATCTGCCCTTGCCGGATATCCTGTTGTTTCCGGCTTGGCATTCGGTATTGACAGAGCCGCTCACGAGGGTGCTCTGGCAGGCTGTGGTGTAACCTGGGCGGTTCTTGCAGGGGGTCTGGACAGGCCCAGTCCAATATCCCATCGCCGGCTTGCCTCCCGTATCATAGACAGAGGCGGCGCACTGCTGGGTGAAATTCATCCGGGAAACTATCCGGCAAAATATGCCTTCCCCAGAAGGAACCGACTTTTGAGCGGATTATGCCGGGCTTGTATTGTTGTTCAGGCTCCGGCTAAATCCGGAGCTCTGATAACGGCAGACTTCGCTCTGGATCAGAATCGGGATTTGTTTATTTCGTCATCGGGAATGGAAGGCGCCGCTTCTGAAGGTACAAGGAATCTTGAAAGTCAGGGAGCATCTGTAATTTCCGGTATTTCCGATGTGATGAGTGATTGGGGGCGTTTCCTGGATATTCGGAGCGTTGAGACAATTCCGGGTCCGGGGGGATCGGAGGATCTGGCCCGCATGATGAAAATGGAACTGGACGGCCGGTTATACCGGTACATGGGAGGATGGTTTGAGTATCGAGGCGCATGATTGGCTTGAGCATTTAAGGGACGTACGCCGACTGTCCGACGCAACAATACGTTCGTACCGCAGAGATCTCTCAGCATGGTCCGCATTTCTTGCTGAGAGTAACCTGACCGACAGTGATGCCGGACAGAGTGAAGCTAGAACGTTTATGGCCCGTATGTCATCCAGGCATATGGCTTCGGCAACTGTGAATCGCCGATTGTCGGCGCTCAAAGGATATTATGAGTGGCGTCTGCGAAGGATACCGGGGGCGGATAATCCGTTCTTCAGTTCACGCACTGTGAAAAAAGGCCGCCGGCTCCCTGGTTATCTTACACATGAGGAAATAGAGACCTTTCTTGATTCAACCGGAGACGGCTTTGCCGGATTGAGAGATCGGGTTCTTTTTGAACTGCTTTACTCTACCGGCTGCCGGGTTGGTGAAATTTGTTCATTAAACGTTTCAGATGTTATTCGGCGGCAGGTGAGAGTCAAAGGCAAGGGTGATAAGGAAAGAATGGTATTCATCGGAAGCAGAGCTGCTGAGGCTCTCGAAATATATCTGCCGCAGCGCCTTGAGCATGTTGCAGAGGATGTTGACAGCAGAAGGGCTTTGATACTCGATCTCCGGGGCGAACGACTGACAACCCGGGGTGTTTACTATCTGATACGTCGCTATGCCGCAATGACAGGAATGGCAAAAAAAGTTACTCCGCATACTTTCAGGCACAGCTTCGCCACTCACGTGATGGATGAGGGTGCCGATATCAGGACCGTACAGGAGCTGCTCGGGCATGCCAGCCTGTCAACAACTCAAATTTACACACATACAGGGATAG
>JAUUYD010000310.1 GCA_030590585.1 Spirochaeta sp. | reverse complement strand
GATGCCCGGATTTCAAGCCAGTTGAGAGAGATTGAAGAAAAGATACTGGAACTGGTACCCATCCGGACAACTGGGGAGGGTTAATCATGGTACTTGAGAAGTACCTCCATGCAGTAGATACCATCGATCCTGTAAAATATCTCGGCAGAATTAAAAGGGTTCAGGGCATACTGGTTGAAAGCATAGGACCACGAGCTGCTGTAGGGGAGATGTGTCATATCATTCCCGGGAAGGGAAAACCCCTGCTGGCTGAAGTTGTAGCCGTTAAGGATGAGATTGTTCAGCTGATGAGTTACGATCCTTTAATCGGTTTGGAAACAGGTGACGCTGTTGTAGCGTCGGGCAGCTCTCTTAATGTTGCAGTTGGACCTGACATGCTGGGAAGGGTATTGGATTCCCTGGGGCGCCCAATGGATTTCAAGGGTCCTCTAAACGTAAAAACTCACTATCCGATGTACAATGCTCCGCCTTCACCAATGGACAGGGATCCAATATCCCAGCGGATTGATACTGGAATTCGTGCAATTGATGCAATCATGCCGATTGGGCGGGGTCAGAGAATGGGCATATTCGCAGGCTCAGGAGTCGGTAAATCCACGCTTCTCGGAATGGTTGCAAGGAATACTTCCGCAGATGTCAATGTCATTGCCTTAATCGGTGAGCGGGGAAGAGAAGTCCGTGAATTCATAGAAAATGATCTGGGTGAAGAAGGCTTAAAACATTCGGTTCTCATTGTTTCAACATCTGATACGCCGGCCCTGTCCCGGGTTAGAGGGGCTTTTACCGCTACCGCAGTTGCAGAATACTTCCGCGACCAGGGCAATGATGTGATGCTTCTTTTTGATTCGGTAACCAGATTTGCCATGAGTCAGCGGGAAATCGGTCTTGCGATTGGTGAACCGCCGACAACCAGAAGTTACACACCTTCTGTATTTTCACTGATGCCGAGACTGCTAGAGCGCCCGGGAGTTTCATCAAAGGGTACCATTACCGGCTTGTATACCGTACTGGTTGAAGGTGATGATCTTGATGAGCCGGTAGCTGACGCAGTACGCGGTTATCTTGATGGTCATATAATACTCAACAGACAGCTGGCCGACAGAAATCATTATCCTGCTATTGATATTCTTGCTTCCATCAGCAGAGTCGCACCCCGATTGATGGAACCCCGTACAGCAAAAGCTGCGGGGAAAATTCGCCGTCTGGTTTCCGCGTATCGTGAGAAAGAGGATTTGATTGATGTCGGTGCGTATGTCAAGGGTACCGATCCGGACGTGGATGAAGCCATAGAGAAGAAAGAATCTTTGAATAATTTCCTGATTCAGGGAATCACCGAACATGAAGAGCCATCCGTTATCTATTCACGAGCTGCTGAATTGGCAGGGTTGGAACCGGATGAAGATGATGAAGGATCAGGAGATGAAGCGGTTTCGGTTTTCGCTTGAATCCTTACGCTCTCTCAGGAGGGAGCGTGAGCAGGAATGCGAAATAATACTGGCTGATGCCGTGGGTAAGCTTGTATCAATCGACAATCGGATTGATACGGCTCGGCAGGCGGGAGAACATGCCTTCCTCAGGGGCGGTATGAATCTGTATGAGTTAAGAGCCCGGGACAGGCTCTGGATGAAATCCATTGATGATTGTAAAGCGCTGGAACAACCCAGGCTTGATGCGTTAATGAAGGTTGACGATGCCAGAAAAATTTACACCGAGGCCCATTCTCAGAGGGCTGCCCTGGATAAACTGCGGGATAAACGAAAAGATCAATGGAAATCCCGGGCCAAACTGGAAGAAATAAAAAGGCTGGATGAGACGGCCAAGGGCGCTGCGGTAAGACACCGTCTGACTGGAGGAGATAAGTGAGAAGTTACAGCCGAGGCGGAGGAATCGCAAAGATATTCTTTCTCCTGATTCTGATACTGGCATTAATCATCGGCGGCCTGATCTGGCTGGATTTTCTGGGAATAATTGACGTCAAGGAACAATTATCGCCAATAACTTCAATATTCGGTGTTAAACCCCGTACAGAAGTCGCACAGCCCTATTCCCCGCTGCTCCTGGATGCCGACAGACTGTCTAAGGAACGTCAGGCCATATCCATTGAGCGAAGAGAACTTGAAAATGTTTCTGAAGAACTCGATTTAAGGGAAGCAGAGGTCCGCCAAATGGAGAGTGAAGTCACCGAAAGAGAAAGTTCTCTCGAAGAAAGACAAATTTCTCTAATAGAGGCCATCAGGCAATACGACAATAAAGTAGCGAACCTTGAACAAACGGCCCGATACATGATGGGAATGCCGCCTGTGGATGCTGTTGCCATCATGGATCAATACGATGTGAAAGATCTTGTTGATCTGCTTCGTACAAGTGAACGGCTTTCCCGGGAAGCGGGAGAAGAATCACTGGTGGCTTACTGGTTGTCCCTGATGCCCGACAGAGAAAGGGCGGCGGAAATCCAGAGGCTGATGGTTGAGAAACCAGGACCAAATCTGGACGGGTAAGCAAAAGGAATGGCAAATGGCGCATGTCCCAGTAACAGTTGCAACAGTTAAACCAGACAGCCCCCGGGCTGCAGGTTCTCTGACCGGTAAAAAACCGGCTGCACTGCGCAATGTCAAGGATAAGCAATCAGGTAAAACCGGAGCGTTCACCGATGCGCTGAAAAAAGCCGGGGGTGACAAGCTCTCTACAGGCAGAATGGGAAAAACAAATAAGAGAATAATTGTTAAGGATTTGAGTCTAAAAAAATTAAGCATCGAATCAGGGATAACTTTAAGCCGAATGTATGAATCGGCAGATTCCGCCGGTAAATCGGATAATGACAACATTCAGGAATCTGTTGCCGGTAACACAGAACTGAGTGCGGAAAATTCTGAACTTTCGAATCTATTGAATCAATCAGGTCAAACGATTCGCCTTGTTAAAAACACTTCGGTTTCATCTACGAGAAAACATTCGGGAAATAGACGAATCAACACTGAGAAGAAAATGAAACCGAATTCTTCAGGGAATCTGACAAGTTCATCCCGGCGGATAGATGTTCTCGATAATCGAAGAAAGGTTATGGAAATTGATACGAAGTTGAACAATCCCGGAAAGATCGAAAATAAATCACACCGTCCGGATACCGCTGCGTTTTCAAAAAATACATCCGAACCGGTCAGGCTGGAACACAATCCCCTTATTGCTGAGACGGAAATTGAAATTTCGCCCCGGGGAGAGGGAAAAACAAGCCAGCGTTCAGCCGCAGCCGAACTGGCTCAAAAACTTGACGCTCAGGCAGGGAACGATATCGTCAGGCAGGTGAAGGTTGTTCTGAACCGGGCTGACTCAGGTGAAGTTCAAATTAATCTCAGACCGGATAACCTGGGTAAAGTGAAAATATCAATCAGGATGGAAAACAACCGTCTTACCGGCCGAATCTTTGTAGAAACAGCAGCAGCAAGAGAAGCCTTCCGCAGCGCTCTTGATGGTCTTCAGACGAAGCTGGTTGAAAGCGGATTCGGTTCTGCGGATCTGGAACTTGCATGGGATGAAACCCCCAGGGGATTTAATCAGAATGAAAATCAGACCGGTAAGCAGCGGAGCCGGAGAAAAGAAGCCATACAGGAATTCGAAAATATTACACCGACGGCAGCCTCTGATGAAGCGGCATACGCTCGTGTGAACATGGTTGTGTAGGAGCATACAGAAATGGATATTTCATCATCTTTAAGTGCAGCAGACAGAGTCGGCCTGGATATGCAGGTTGATGCGTTCAACAAGAGCCTGAACGGAACCAAAGCTCCCCATCAGGATCTGGATAAGGACGACTTCCTTCAGATTCTTATTACTCAGCTTCGGCATCAGGACCCCACCAAGCCCATGGAAGACAGGGAGTTCATTGCCCAGATGGCCCAGTTCTCTTCACTGGAACAAATGACCAATATGAGTAATCAGTTTACCGAACTTTCAGCAACACTCAAGGGTGCCCAGGCGATGAATCTGATTGGCCGGAAGGTTGAGATTCTCCAGGGTGGTACATTTATTCAAGGATCTGTAGAGGCTGTAACAGGCGGGGCATTCCCCCAGCTCCTCGTTAACGGTGCCTACTATGATTATGACGATATTTCAAAAGTAACAGAATAGAGGAGAGACAAGATTATGATGCGATCACTTTACTCCGGTGTTTCCGGCCTGCAGAATCATCAGATTCGTATGGACGTCATCGGTAACAACATTTC
>JAUUYD010000208.1 GCA_030590585.1 Spirochaeta sp. | reverse complement strand
TCGATCCCGGGAAGAACATGGCAGTATGGCCATCCACCGGTAACTACTGCCGGGGCGGTGCGTATATCTCAAGGCTTCTGGCCTGCAAGTCCATTGCCATACTCCCTGAGGAAATGTCTCAGGAACGTTTTACATGGCTGAAGAACATGGCAGATGAAACCATCGCTACTCCCGGTTCGGAAAGTAACGTCAAGGAAATCTTTGATAAATGTCATGAGCTGGACGCTGAGCACGGAGAAGGAATCTTTATCTTCAACCAGTTCGATCAGATGCCCAATCCCCTGTGGCACCATGAAGTTACAGGTCCCGCCATGGAAAAGGTGTACCGGGCCGAAGCTGAGGATAGAAGCCGGCTGGCCGGTGTCTGCCTCTCTTCAGGTTCAGGGGGGACTCTGGGTTCGGGAACCTATATCAGGAATAAATTTCCGGGAGCCAAGGTGGCGGTGAGTGAAGCCAGACAATGTCCTACTTTGCTTGATAACGGTTTCGGTGCTCACCGCATCGAAGGAATCGGTGACAAGCACGTTCCCTGGGTGCACAATGTAAAAGACACCGACATGGTGGCGGCCATTGATGATGAACACACCATGAGACTGCTCCGGCTCTTCAATGAACCTGTCGGTCAGGACTTCCTGAAATCCAAAGGCGTTAAACCTGAGGTTCTTGATCGTTTGAACTGGCTTGGAATCAGCAGCATTTGCAACATGCTTACCGCTGTGAAAATGGCCAAGTACTACGAGCTTACTGAAGATGATGTCATCATGACGGTCTTTACCGACTCGGAAGGTATGTACACTTCCCGTCTGGCTGAACTCACAGCAGAGAGGGGCGCCTACACCCGGGATGATGCCGTTGCCGATTATGAAATGCTCAAACAAGTGGGTATCGACTTCATGCTGGAACTCCGTTACGAGGATAAAAAACGTATCCATAATCTGAAGTACTACACCTGGATTGAACAGCAGGGAAAAACTTATGAAGAAATCAACGCTCAATGGTATGACAGGGATTACTGGGATAACATTTATGCAGCCCGTGATGAGCTGGACAGAATGATTGTTGAGTTTAACAAGAAGGTTGAATCGTATCGTTAGGGAATTAAAAATTGAGTGAGAGGGAAATGGTCTTGGTAGAGGCTGGAGGATTGAATCGTGGAAATAAATGACTCGAAGTCCGTCCCGGTTGCATGGGCGAGCAGTATTAAGGGTCGTACCGCAGCGCAGCGAGGAACGATCCCGGCAAAGCGGAGCTTACGACCAGCCGGAACGGAGCCGTAAGGCGAGTACCGCTAGGACAAGAGGCAATTATTTCCACAATTCAGAGCCCCTTTGTATGTGTTAGTCCCAATTTTTCATACTTAAGGAGTGTGCATCATGATTCATATTAAAAACGCCCTGGCAGTGATGACGTCAGCCGGGGGAGAACTCATTCGCGATGCCGACATCCTTATAAAAGGTACGCAGATTCTGGAAGTCGGGAAGAACCTGATACCTCCTGCCGGAACTGATGCGGACGTTATCGATGCATCCGGGATGGTGGTAACTCCCGGCCTGGTCAACACCCATCATCATTTCTATCAAACTTTTACCAGGAATCTGCCTGCCGCCCAGGATGTCGAACTCTTTGACTGGCTGGTATACCTCTATGATATCTGGAAGCATATGGATGCCGATACCATCTGGTGGTCTACCGCACTTGCAACGGCGGAACTGCTGAAGACCGGCTGTACAACTTCGACGGATCATCATTATCTCTACCCTGAGGGTATCGGGGCGGACATTATGGCCCTGCAGTTTGATGCGGCTTCCCGGACGGGGATTCGTTTCAGCCCAACCAGGGGTTCGATGAGCCGTTCAAAAAAAGACGGTGGTCTGCCCCCGGATTCCACGGTTCAGGATGAGGACACCATACTTGCCGATTCCCAGAGGGTGATAAAGGAGTTTCACGATTCTGACCCCTGGGCGATGCGGAAAGTCGTTCTGGCGCCCTGCAGTCCCTTTTCCGTGTCCGAAGAACTGATGAAACAGTCGGCGGCTCTGGCCCGGCAGTACGGTGTCCGTCTTCACACACACCTGGCGGAAACCAACGATGAAAATGACTTCTGTATTCAGATGTACAAACGGCGTCCTTTAAAGCTGATGGAGGACTGCGATTTTGTTGGCGAGGATGTGTGGTTTGCCCACGGAATATTCTTTAATGATGATGAACTTGACCTCCTGGCGGCCACCGGGACTCAGGTTGCTCACTGTCCCAGTTCCAATATGCGTCTGGGTTCAGGCATCTGCCGGGTGCGGGAGATGATAGACCGGGATATCAATGTCGCTCTGGCTGTAGACGGATCGGCCTCCAACGATACCTCGGATATGCTTGGGGAAATCCGTCAGGCTCTGCTCCTGCAGAGGGTTGCCAAAGGGGCCAAAGCCTTAAGCTCTTCCGAGGCTTGGAAAATGGCGACTGAGAACGGTGCAAAGCTGTTGGGATTTGAAAAAATCGGTCGGGTTGAATCCGGATGGGCCGCCGACCTGGCCCTGTTTGATGTGAATGACATACCCTATGTCGGGGCTTTAAGTGATCCGGCAGCGGCCCTGATCTTCTCAGGCTACGATCACAAAACCGCCTATACCATTGTGAACGGCCGTGTTGTTGTTGAGAAAGGGCAGCTGCTTGGAATTGATGAAGATGAATTGGTGGTTAAAGCCACAGATGCAGTGAATGACTTGTACGGGAGGGCTGGAATATGATTTCCAAGCGAATTGAAACTTATCATCGACCAGGTGAAATACGCGAAGCATCGGCACTGAAATCGGAGAATCCAAAGGCCGTCTATCTGGCCGGCGGTACCCAGGTGAACCGAGCGCCTCTGGATCGGGATTTACCTGAAGTTGTCATTGATATCCGGGATGTCGTATCTGAAGGTATCACCATGGAGGGAACCGATGTTGTTATCGGTGCAATGACATCGTTACAGCTTGTCGCTGACAGCGATATTGTTCCCGCTGCTCTCCGTGAAGCTGCCGGATTCATCCCAACCCGGAGTATTCGAAATCAGGCCACAGTCGGCGGCAACATAGGAGCCGGACGTTCCGACTCCTATCTCATTCCGGCCTTTATCGCCCTGGCTGCTGAAGTCCGGTCTGCTGAAGGGAATATCCCTGTCGAAGAATACATCCGGGACGATCATGATGAGCTTATTATCGATATCCTCGTTCCGGTTCCCGTAGGTGAATGTATCGTCGTAAAAGAATCCCGCTCTCATGTGGCCCTGCCGGTGGTGAGTGCAGCCGTATCTCTTACCGTGGATGAAGGGTTACCGAACTACGGACTCTCGGGAGCCTGTGTTGCTGTCGGTTGTGTGGCTCCGAAAACCATCCGACTTACAGAAGTTGAAGAAGCCATTGTTTCAGGTAATCTGAAAACCCGGGAAGATGTTGAAGCCGCCATACGTGGGGCCCTCAATCCGCCAACTGACATACTTGGAACCGCAGAGTATAAAACGTATATAAACGGTGTCATTATTGCCGACGCAGTTATCCGCTGTCTGGAGGCCCTGGCATGAAAATTACATTTACTCTGGATGGAAACTTAAAAATATTGGATACCGAACCCGGCCTGAACGCCGTAAAACTGCTGAAAAGCCTGGGTGTCGATTCAGTTAGAAACAGCGATGACGGCCATGGGTTTGCCGGATCTGATACCATACTTCTGGACGGGAAGATTGTCGGAGCAAATCTGCTTATCGCGGCCCAGTTAGACGGCCGGGAAGTTGTAACTGTTCACTCAATGCGCAAAAAACGCAATCTGTCCATTGTCCAACAGGCTCTCATTGAAGCCGGCTGTGTCCAGTCGGGTTACAATACTCCGGCAGCTGTCCTGATGATTACCGACTTGATAGAGCGGATTCCCGCACCCAACAGGGCCGATGTTCAGGATGCCCTTTCAGGTCTTTTCAACCGGGCCACAGGTTATGAGCAGTTCTTTGAAGCCGTACGCATCGCCGTGGCCAAGAAACATGGCACCGAGTACGCCATGCCCCCGGTTCCCGCATTCGGCGGAGATGCCCGTTACATTGGAAAGCGTGTTACAAAAGTGGACGCTGTCCGCCTGGTTGCCGGGGAGAAAGCCTTCGTTGAAGACAGAGTGGAAAACGGTGCCTGCATCATGAAGGTTCTCCGAAGTCCCCATGCTCACGCGAACATCAAGCGTATCGATACGACTGCCGCCGAGGTCCTGGACGGTGTTGTGGCAGTATTCACCCATGCCAACGTTCCCCGGAAACCCTACAGTCAGGCTGGCCAGGGATTCCCCGAACCCTCCCCGTATGACAGGGTGCTGCTGGACAATAAGGTCCGCCACCACGGCGACCGGGTAGCAGCGGTTCTGGCAGAAGATGAGGCCACTGCTATAGCCGCTCTTGATCTGATTGAAGTGGACTATGAAGTACTGCCTCACATTATGGACTGGGATGAGGCGAAAGCTGATAATGCAGTTCTGGTTCATGATGGGCCGATAGAGTATGTCGCCGGGGCTCCTGATGATATTGATGAACAGAATGCCGGGACGAATCTTGAAGAAGCCCCGGTTATATATCAGTTCCCCATCGGAGGTAATCCCCGGAAGAACATCGCCTCCTATGTGGAAGGGGGTATCGGGGATGTGGAAAAGGGTTTCCAGGAAGCCGATGTCATCCTGGATAAAACATATCAGACCACCCAGATACAGTGCACTCCCCTGGAGATGCATACCACCTATGTAAAGCCTGAAGGTGACCGTATCGTTATCCATGCCTCCACCCAGGTGCCATACCACCTGCGGCGCATCGTCGCAGGTCAGCTTGGAATCCCTGAGAATAAAGTCAGGGTAATCAAAGAGCGGGTTGGCGGAGGTTATGGCTCCAAACAGGACGTTCTTCTGGATGAGCTGGCCGCCTGGGCCGCATGGACCACCGCTCGACCGGTATTCCACCAGTACAGCCGGGAAGAGGAATTCATCTCCTGCAGCACTCGTAAGCCCATGCGGATACGTGTGAAACTCGGAGCGAAAAAAGACGGAAAGCTTACCGCCATGCAGATGAATGTGGAATCCAACCAGGGAGCCTACGGCGCTCATACCCTCACCGTTCCCATGAACGGAGTGTCCAAGAGTCTGCCTCTTTTTCTCTGTGATAACGTCTGGTTCGATGTCACCTCCTACTACTCAAATATTCCTCCAACCGGAGCTTATCAGGGTTATGGCGCCCCCAAAGGGAACTACGCTCTACAGATGGCGGTAAAGGAACTGGCAGTGGAACT
>JAUUYD010000177.1 GCA_030590585.1 Spirochaeta sp. | reverse complement strand
CTCCGGGTCCAGGGCTCTGCCCTGGTTCTACTGATACCATTCATTATAAATTGTTTCTGTATCTGAAATATAAAGCTTTGACAGATAATCGTATCAGCGTATGGTGGTCGGTACCTTGATCCGAAAGATATAATGACACGGCAGGAGAGCTATGTTTCCAGTATTCATTGCAATGACAACAGGTATGGCTTTCGGATATTTCTTTCGAAAACAATGCCGTTACTTTTCTTTTTTAGACACCGCAACCGCATGGATTGTCAGGCTTCTTCTTTTTCTCCTGGGGTTCGGTATCGGGGGAGATAAAGCGCTTCTGATACAGCTGCCTCAACTTGGACTGAAAGCACTCGTTCTGGCTGTCTCTGCGATTATCGGCAGTGTTCTGTTTGCTTCGATGATAATGGGGGGACCGGGCAGGAGCAGGCTCAGGGCCTCTGAAAAAAATACACCGGCGGTTGGCGCTGGAATCTACAGGTGGAAGTCGGTTTCCGGAAGCCTTATTGCCGTTGCCGCCTTTCTTTCAGGATTACCGATTGGAATGCTGATGACCGGGATTCCCGAGCCTCCCTTCAACCCTGCGGGTGTGGTTCTCTACCTTCTGATGTTTATGGTAGGCATTGGCGCCGGTGCTGATCCGACATCCTTATCAATTATAAAAAAGCATGGCTTCAGGCTGGTACTGCTGCCGCTGGCTGTTGTTATCGGAACCATGACAGCTACCTTGGTGACAGCTCTGTTATGGCCATCCCTGCCTATCCGTGAATCCCTGGCGGTGGGTGCCGGTTTCGGTTATTACAGTCTCTCCAGCCTGATAATTCGAGAGCTTGCCGGGGGTGACTGGGCGGCAGTCGCCCTGCTTTCCAATATCTCAAGGGAGATTATCACTTTGCTGTCGGCACCGCTGCTGGTTAAAGCGGCAGGCCCGACAGCTCCGGCCGCTGCCGGAGGGGCAACTTCGATGGATACGACTCTGGCGGCCACGGTTCAGAGTGCCGGCCGGGGCTGGGCGGCTCCTGCCCTGTTCAGTGGATTTGTTTTAACATTACTGACACCTTTCGCGGTTACTTTGATTCTGACAATTCATTAAACATAAATTCGTGGTAACCGGCTGCTGATACCACAGGTTATTTCATAGGATATTGTACCGATAAGATCCGCCAGTTCCCCGGCATCCGGCCCATCCGGATTCGGACCGAATAGAATGACATCATCATTGAGCCGAACTTTGGTTTCTTCTCCCAGATTCACCATCATCTGATCCATGCAGACCGTTCCCGCAACCGGATAGCGTTTACCGGAAATGAGTACCTGCGCCCGGTTTGACAACAGCCTGGGATAGCCGTCGGCATAGCCTATGGGAAGAGTTGCAATCCAGCATTCTGAGCTTGATTTCCATGTTCGGCCGTAGGATATCGTTGTTCCCGCCGGAACTTTCTTGAGATTTGTAATTTTGGTTTTCAGTTCCATAACCGGTATCAGGGGGCGTTTTGCTGCTAAAGGCACACCGTATCCATACAGGGCAATGCCAGGGCGTACCATTCCGAAGGCTGTTTGGGGGCTTAAGGCTATTCCACCGGAATTGGCAGCATGAATTACACCGGGGTTGATACCCTCAGCGCGAAGTTGTTTTACAAGCTCACTAAGGCGCTCAGCTTGATTATTTGTGTACCTGATATCATCCGGGTCTTTCGAATCAGCCGAAGGAAAGTGTGTCGTAGTCCCTGCCATTATCATACGGGGACAGGCGGTAATCTTTCGAGCCAGATCTATCGCCTTCTCCGGTGAGCATCCAACCCGTCCCATTCCGGTATCCACCTTTAAGTGGACAGACACCGATACTCCTGCCGGAGCGGCTGACAGAGCATCCTCAAGAGCTTCAAGGTAGGATTCACCGGGCATCATGAGTTCCAGTCCCATCTCCAGGGACAGGGGTATCTCTTCAGGCACCGTCGGCGCCAATAGAAGTATCCTCCCTCTATCCCCGCCCTTTCTGAGTTCTGCACCTTCAAACGGTGAGGAGATTCCAAGAACTTCTACCCCCGAATCCCTCAAGGCCGCAGCTACAGGCAGAACTCCATGACCGTAAGCATTGGCTTTAACTGCCGCGCAAATGGCAGTACCGTCAGGAACTGCAGTTCGGATGCTGCCAAGGTTTGCTTTTAGAGCATCCAGATTGATGCATGCCCGGGTAGCTCTGAGTATCTCCGCCATAATTTCAATCCAATTCTTTAGAGATTACCGCAACTGGACACAATCACTGCCTTTATGGTGTGCATACGGTTTTCCGCCTGGTCAAATACCACTGAATGGCGGGAGCGAAATACTTCGTCGGTGACTTCCATAGCATCAAGGCCGTGATCCTCTTTCACCTTTGCCCCGATCTGCGTTTCAGTATCGTGAAATGAAGGAAGGCAGTGCATGAAAAGGGTTTCAGGATTAGACGTTTTGCTCATCAGATCAGTATTTACCTGATAGGGTTGAAGAAGGGCAATACGTTCGGCCAGCTTATCCTCTTCACCCAAAGAAGCCCAGACATCGGTGTAAACCGCATCGGCACCATTCACTCCCGGGCTGATTTCATCAGTAACTTCTATAACGGCACCGGTTTCGGCAGCAACCTGCCTTGCATAGTTTACAATATCCTCGCTGGGAAATAAGGAAGGCGGTGCAACGGCCGTGAAGGATATCCCCATTTTGGCAGCGCCGATCATCAGGGAGTTTCCCATATTGTTTCGGGCATCACCAACAAAACAGAGCTTTGTATCACGGAAGGGTTTCTCAATATTTTCTTTCAATGTCATCAGGTCGGCCAGAATCTGGGTAGGGTGATACAGGTCGGTCAATCCATTCCAGACCGGCACACCGGCATACCGGGCCAAAGCCTCCACCGTATCCTGATGATAGCCGCGGAACTCGATTCCATCATAATAACGTCCCAGAACCCTGGCGGTATCTTCAACGGACTCTTTTACCCCCATTTGGCTGTTGGTAAGGAACGTGACATTTCCACCTTCATCATATACAGCTGCTTCGAAAGCACAGCGGGTTCGTGTTGAGGCTTTCTCGAAAATAAGAACAATGTTCTTGCCCCTCAGGGATTCTCCATGAATTCCCGCACGTTTCTTGGACTTGAGGTTTTGGGAGAGGTTAATCAGGTAATTAATCTCCTTAGGTGTAAAATCACGCAGCGTTAGAAGAGAGCGGCCGTTGAGATTGACAGGCATGGATATTCCTCCGTACAGGGATGATAACCTCCTGATTAAGTACGGACTAGCCCGGGTGCATGGTTTCTTCAATTCGTCCGGGAGGTTATGATCCTGGTGTGAACGTAACTATGAAAAGAGTCTTTACAATCGCCGCAATCGTATCCGGTATCTTTCTGGTGACAGTTGCCACTGTTGTTATCCTGACAAGGATTCTTGCAGCTTCAGAGCAGCCTACCTTCATTCTTGCTTTAATTTCAGGCGGTATCGTAGCCGGGTTAAGCTTGCCGGTTCTCATATGGCTGGCATTAAAACCGGTCAGTCTTGAGCAATACTCTGCTTTTGCCCTTGAAGAAATTGATCTGGATGAGGATGACTTAACCGAAGCCGTTGGTAACTGGGTCTATGCACGGTACAAACGGCGCATGGAGGATGATGCCCGATTTCTCGAAGATGAAGACGGCAATGTTACCTGCCGTGTAACCGTTAGAAAGGATTGATTCATTTTTCAGGCAGATACTTATTGTAGAAGCTCAGATATTTTTCAGGGGATAATGCTTTCGAAAAGTAGAATCCCTGGAATTTTTTAATACCGAATTTCATCAACAGTTCCAGCTGCTCTATCGTTTCAACCCCTTCAACGACATTTTCCATGCCCAGTTCCGCGGTCATGGAAATCATGGCTTTTACAATTGATCTGTCCTGTTGACTAGTGGTGATATCCATTATGAAACTACGATCAATTTTTACAACATCCACAGGTAGTTTTCTCAGGTAATTCACAGAGGAGAAACCTGTTCCGAAGTCGTCAATGGCAATTCTGATACCGATATCCTTGAGCTTGTTGATCTTCCTGGCAGCCTCTCCTGGATCTTCAAGAAAGCTGTTTTCGGTGATTTCCACCTGTAGATTTTCCGGTTTTATTGCCCGGAACTTTATGATTCTTTCAATGGATTCAATCAGATCGTCATTATTAAACTGTCTGGGAGAGACATTGATTGCCAGCCTTGAATCAATGTGATTCGTATTAGCCCATGCTTCAATCTGCGATGTTGCTGCGTAAAGTACCCATTTTCCAATGATTATTATCAGGCCTGTTTCTTCGGCTATAGGGATAAATGTATCTGGAGTGATGATGCCCTTTTCCGGATGTCTCCAGCGGATCAGGGCCTCAGCATCGATTCGTTCAATTATCGGTTTCCCGTTAATCATCTTATTTACAGTAACAATGGGCTGCATATGGATGAAGAACTGCTTGTCGATTTCTTTTAGTGATTGTTCCTCCAGCGCCTTGATGATGCTGTTCTGGAGTTCCATTTTCTGAATAACTTCCAGCTTCATATCTTCAGTAAAGAAAACGTAATTCCTGCTGTTCTTTTTGGCATATGTGAGTGCAATATCGGCATTATTGAGGAGATTACTTTTACTCACACCATTTTCCGGATAAAAGGATGTACCGATGATGCAGTTAATAACAATGTGGTATCCGGAAAAAATATGTGGTTTGGATATCTGCTGGTAGATATCATTCAGCAGGGTTTTTAATGTCTCACGGGTACCCATATCCTGTATGAGTAAGACGAATTCGTCATCTCTTGTGTGATAAATGGGAGTTTTATCATTAACGATTTCCTTGAGGCGTGAACTGATTTGATAAAGAATCCATTCACTGACCGAGGGCTTCAAGGTTTTAGAAATGATATCAAAATTGTTATCCAGCTTTACCAGCACCAGTGCGCCGGGTATTTGATCAGGTCCTTCCATGAAACTGCCGAAAAAATCCTGTAAATCCTGATCCATTTTATTGTGATTGCCCAGACCGGTTTTCGGATTTATATCTATCCGTTGCTGAAGGTCTCTTTTTCGCCGGTTCTGCTCATTGATAAAATGAAGAAGATTGTTTACCTGGGATACCAGAGAATCGTTATGACGACGGATTTTCTGCAGCTCGTTTCGAGTACGTTTGAGGTCACCCCGCAGATCTCCCGGATCATTATCTTTGTTGAGTTGGTCTGTGACTTTCAGTAATCCCATTATTTATCCATATTAAACATATCAACCTGATATTTCCCTTATCGGTATGAAATCTTGCGGACCTGTAGTTTATTATTGATATGATGAAAATGAAAGATGTATCTGCAGGGTTTATCTGGGCTCATAGAGGACGAAACCGGATTGCACCTGAAAATACCATGGCAGCTTTTAGTTCTGCTTCAGCTGCCGGGGATAAAGGTATCGAATTGGATGTCACCCTTTCGGCTGACGGGATTCCTGTCGTTATTCACGATGATCGTGTCGATAGAACCACCAATGGTACCGGGAATGTATCTGAATTGAGTATTGCAGAACTTCGCGATCTGGATGCCGGATCCTGGTTTGATAAACG
>JAUUYD010000051.1 GCA_030590585.1 Spirochaeta sp. | reverse complement strand
CTTCAGGCCAAGGCCGGTTCCCAGTACTTTTCACAGGATCCGAAAGTCGTCGCCGAACAGATGGTATGGAGCGTCCCCATGAGGCGTTATGGTGATATTTCGGAAATACCGGGTGCGGTGGCGTTCCTGATGACCGACGATGACAGCTACATCACGGGCGTGAATATTCCTATTTCAGGAGGCATCAGGTGATCATGAAAAAACATGAAGGAATCCTCGGACAGTTCGAACTGGAAGGCAAGGCGGCGCTGGTCACCGGCGGAGCTTCAGGAATCGGGCGCAGCTTCTGTCACGCTCTCGGTGAAGCTGGTGCGAAAGTCGCCGTTGTAGACATCGATATCGGTACCGCCGATGATGTCGTCGCAGAATTAAAGGGCAAGGGGATAGAGGCGATCGCCATCGCCGCAGATGTCACTTCAGAATCCGATGTAAAAGCCATGGTCGACTGTGTTGTCGAAGAATGGAGCACCCTCACAATCGCCGTGATCAATGCCGGCATCAGCATGTGGAAAGATGCCGTGGATATGGAGATGTCCGAGTGGGGACGCATTATTGACCTCAACCTGAGTGCCGTCTACCTCTGTGCCAGAGAAGAAGCCAAAGTGATGAAAAAGAACGGTTACGGGAAGATCGTGAATACCGCGTCCATGTCAGGCCACATCATCAACACCCCGCAAAAACAGGTGGCCTATAATGCCTCGAAAGCCGGTGTATTGCACCTGACAAAGTCTCTCGCGACCGAATGGGCTCCTTTCGGAATCCTGGTGAACAGCATCAGTCCCGGATATACCAAAACCATGCTTGTGGAGAAGCTCCTGGAGACCCCTGAGGGCCAGACTCTGCTTCCAATATGGCTCGAGAAAATTCCCTTAGGCCGAATGGCGACACCGGAAGACCTCCAAGGCGCCGTTTGCTACCTTGCCTCTCCGGCCTCGGATTACATGACTGGAAGTGATATTCTTATCGACGGAGGATACTGCGCTTGGTAGACGCAGGACTTCCGAATCTCGCCGTCCTTTCTTGATCAGCACTGTTTTCGGTGCAAGAATGTCCACTGGGCGATTATCCATCGCTAACATTTGGAATTGAGGGCTATCATGGCCGAATCCGTATACAACGTACTTCTCGTTGAAGATGAAATATCGATCCGGGAAGGTATCAGGGACATCATACCCTGGGTAAGCCTCGGATATCGCTTCGCCGCTGAGGCGAAAAACGGAATTGTGGCACTGGAATTATTCGATAGCTTGACACCGGACCTCCTGGTTACTATAGCGGCAGTGATGTAATTGGTTCTGCCTTAAAGGTATTATACTTTTAGAATGTCTCCCACCTGATATATTGAGTGATAGGAAAAGTTAAAAATCAAGAAGTGATCTGGCTATACTATCCAAGACACATAACCTCTACTCAATTAGGATCTAAACTGATAGAGAATGAAGATGAGAGACCAGAAGAAACCAGACCACTATATCGCCGAGTTCAAAGTGTCAGCAGTTAACCCAAGTTTGTCATAGAAACCCCTAAAAGGCGGAGAACAGGCCCTTTCGAAATACCAACTATCAGCAATATAAGGATTTACGTGTAAAATTCTATCAACAGGTGCACACAATATGGGGGATTTGCCCCAAAACCCTTGCATATTGTACGGGACTTGATTAATCAGGCAGGGGGTTCCCAGGTCTTTGAGGATTCCTGCTGCCTGACGAGTCTCATCGGCAGGATAGTTCGAGATACCGGCATATAGAGCCCGTCCACTTAGTACCGCCGTATCAAGGGCTCCCATAGTTGAACATAAATAAGTATTTTCGACCTCCAACTGTTGACGAGTACCCCCCCCCGGCATAGAAAGAATAATGAGTACCAAGTGTTTTACGATCAGCATAAAAACGGACTGGTGTAAGGGCTGTGGAATATGTGCAACATTTTGTCCGACAGGGGCATTGTTGGTCGTCCCGGGGGAGAAATCCCGTGCGGTTGATGAGAGAGCCTGTACTGGTTGCGGCCTATGCGAGCGTCTCTGTCCGGACCTGGCCATAGAAATCCGCAAGGTGGAGGTTTCCCTATGAGAGACATACGTTTTGTTCAGGGAAACGTGGCCTGCACCCTTGGTGCCCTGTATGCCGGTGTGGATTTTTTCGCCGGCTATCCGATAACTCCCTCCTCTGAAATAGCCGAGATGCTCTCAGAAAAACTTCCTCCCAGAGGGAATACTTTTATTCAAATGGAGGATGAAATTGCATCCCTTTGTGCTGTAATCGGTGGATCCCTTACCGGGAAAAAGGCAATGACGGCTACCAGCGGCCCTGGATTTTCACTGATGCAGGAGGCTCTCGGATATGCGGTGATGACTGAAATCCCATGCGTTATCGTTAACGTAATGCGCGGCGGCCCATCGACAGGACTCCCCACCCAGGTATCCCAGGGAGATGTGAATCAGGCTCGATGGGGGATTCATGGAGACCATGCCATCATCGTGCTGACGGCGGGAAGCCATCAGGCTCTCTTTGAAAATACTGTTCGAGCTTTTAATCTGGCCGAAACCTTCCGCACGCCAGTAATACTTCTCTATGATGAACTGATAGCGCATATGAGAGAGCGTTTGGAAGTTCCTCCGGAAGGGGCGATTCCACTTGTTGAGCGCCTGAAGACTTCCGTTCCCCGGGATGTGGACTACCGGCCCTATCTGGCCAGGGAAGATGGAAGGCTGCCAATGTCCGATTTTGGCGGATCTCATCGTTACAACGTCACCGGGCTCTATCACGATATGTGGGGATTTCCCAGCACCGATCCTTCGGTGGTGAGGGGATTGCTGAGTCATCTGGTTGAAAAGATTGAAGGCAGGGAAAACGAACTTACATTCACCCGGGAATACGAGATTGAAGATGCAGAAACTCTGCTTATCTCTTATGGCTCTGCGGCACGGACTGCTCGGCAGACCGTATCTGAAGCTCGGGATAAGGGAGTCCGTATGGGACTTCTGGAGCTGGAAACACTGTGGCCGTTTCCGGAGCGGAAAGTTCAGGATGCCATGGAGAAAGTAAACGAAACCATTGTAGTGGAAATGAATCTCGGACAGGTATTTGAACAGGTGAGGCGGGTGGCTCGGTATCCGGAGCGGGTATTTTTGGCCAACCGGATAGACGGACGCTTTATTACGCCCCCGGATATCAGGAGGGTGCTTAGAATAATTGCCGGAAAGGGGGTGTGGGCGTGAAAATCCAGGATTACGTCAGAAAGAGATTTCTTCCCCATCTCTGGTGCCCGGGATGCGGCCACGGGACAGTACTTAACGCTCTGCTCCGGTCGGTGGATGAACTTGGTCTTTCCAAAGAAGATATCGTTATGGTTACCGGAATCGGCTGCTCCGCACGAATGGCCGGGTATGTGGACTTTCACACCATGCATACCCTGCATGGCCGGGCCCTTGCATTTGCTGCGGGAATCAAGCTAAGCCGGCCGGAACTCACACTCATCGTCCCGATGGGGGATGGTGATGCTCTGGCTATAGGCGGCAATCACTTCATCCATGCTGCTCGGCGAAATCTTGATATAACAGCAATCATTATGAATAACCATATCTATGGAATGACAGGGGGGCAGTTTTCTCCGCTTTCCGGACCGGGGACCGTCGCCACTACCGCCCCTCTGGGCAGTATTGATCCAGCCTTCGATGCTATGGCTCTGGCCAAGGCTGCTGGTGCCACCTATGCTGCACGAACCACAACATTTCATGTTCGTGAACTCCAGAAGATGCTGATCGAGGCTATCTCCCATAAGGGTTTCTCAGTCGTTGAAATATTCAGCCAGTGTCCCACTTACTACGGCAGAAAGAACAATACAGGAGATGCTCCTGAGATGCTCAAGGAGTTCAGGGATAAGACAGCTAAAATCAACTCAAGGGCATTAGATGAGAATCCGGATCTTATTCCCCGTGGGGTATTTGTGGATCGGGATGCTGTCGAATATGGCGAAGCTTACGCCGAACTCTGTCGGAATGCATCAAAGGAGGCTTCAGGGTGCTGAAGCTGATTTTCACAGGAGTAGGTGGTCAGGGAATCATCACCGCCGGTATCATTCTGGCCGAGGCTGCAGTCCTGGAAGAAGGCCGCTATGCTACCCAATCGCAATCCTACGGTGCCGAAGCCCGGGGAGGCCTGACACGAACCGATGTCATCATCAGTGACCGGGAAGTTCTGTATCCAAAGATAGAACAGGCTCATGTTCTGGCTGTTCTGCACCAGCGTGGATATGCGGCCTATACCAGTGCCCTGCGTCCCGGGGGAATCCTGATTTATGATGAGGAGGCTGTGAAAGTAGATGACAAAACAGATGCACGATGCATACCCATGCCCATCCTCAAGAGTGGTCGAGGTGCCAATATCATGCTTCTAGGTATCCTGTGTGCCTTAACTGCTGCAGTGGACCCCGAAGCCCTTCGACGAATTCTGCACCGCCGGTATGGAGAAGGATCGGGCAACGACGAAGCCTTCGACAAAGGCCTGAATCTTGTATTGGAGCGAGGCATATCCTCTCTACCGGTAGGGTCATGATCATGAGGGAAATACTGACTGAACCGCAGACCTGATCTGCGGGAGATTCTGACGGGAAATATTTGCTGACTGATGAAGCTTCTCGTACTCTTCCCCTCGGATTAAAATCCCGGTATATAATAATTGAGAAGACTAAAAAAATTACTTCACATCAAACTTCATCCGTTCAATAACATCGTTCTGCAGTTCCCGGTTCAGGGGGGTGAAAAACGCGCTGTAACCTGCGATTCGAACCATCAGGTCACGATACTCAACAGGGTTTTCCTGAGCTTCAATCAGTGTTTCATTGTCCAGTACGTTGAACTGGATGTGAAACTGATTGTTCTTGAAGTGGGACTTCACCAGGGCCAACGCACGATTCCGGCCGGCTTCGCTGGTGAGAGTGTCCGCCGAGAGCCGCATGTTGAATATCGATCCTTTCTGGAACCAGATACTCGGCAGTTTCGCTTCAGAGTTGATGACGGCTGTGGGACCGCTTTGTTCCGAACCGTTAGACGGGGAGACTCCGTTGTTCACCGGGGCTCCGGATTTCCGTCCGTTGGGGAGGGCCCCTACGGATTTGCCGAAGGCGACATTGCCGGTGACGGAGCTCAGGCTCAGTGAGAAAGTTCCGGGAATGGGGCCTTTACCGAAGCGGGAGCTTTTGAATTCCCTGTGATAGGTGGACCCGAGGAACTCATCGATTTCCACGGTCCATTTGTCCGCGTAATCATCATCGTTACCGAATTTCGGAACTTTGTTTATAAGGGTCTGCTGAATTTCAAAACCGCTGGGAGATGTGGTTTCATCCTCAAAATTAGTGTTTACGGCATGGATGAGTTGTTCGGATGTGAACACTTTTTTGTCAAACAGTGCGTAATGTATGGCCGCGAATGAATCTCCCACGGATACCGCGCCGGCGGTGGGGCCGCCGTCGGCTGTATATCGGGCGCCGCCTTCGATAAGGGATTTTCCTCTCTCGATACTGTCGTGTATCAGTGAAGATCTGAAGGCGTTCTGATCGTGAAGAATGTGCATTTCATCGCTGATATGCTCCACGATCACCTGTAGTTCCATGTAATAACGAAGCTGCCGCTTGTAGGCCTTCATAATTTCATCGGCATTCTTGAATGTTTCCAGGGTGCCGTCGCCGGGAAGCAGCATTATTCCCGTTGCGGGATCGGTACCGTTGTTGATTGTTATCTCAAATACTTTGGCCAGGTTCAGCCAGGAACCTTTGGCCGCAAAATCCCATTTACCGGGAACTGAGGCTTCGATACAGCCCACCGGGGCCCATGTGTACAGATCTTCCTCGGCTACTCCCATATTCTTCAGGATTCTCATGACTCCCGGATCGTTGTAGAGCGCTGGCTGACCGCCCTTGTGTTCATGGACGACTTCCAGAGCCCGGTGCATGAATTCGTCGGATGTACCTTCGAACCACTTCAGAGAAACCGACGGTTTGGTTAAGCCCATCTCACCGGTGGCATCCAGCACGATGTGTGTGAGATTGTTCACCGCATCTTTACCGTCTGCGGTCTGTCCTCCGATGGCCAGATTTTCGGCCAGGTGATATCCGGGGAAATACTCACTGTCCGGCCATGAGCGGAGTTTGTTGATCTCGTTAGCTTTGATGAAGAATGATTCCACGAGTTCCAGGGCAAAATCCCGTGTGATGACTCCTTTCTCCATATCATTTTTCAGGTAGGGCCAGAGGTATTGGTCGAAACGACCGAGGGAAATGGCGTGGCCGTTGGTTTCAATCTGGAGTATGAGCTGTATGAACCAGACGGTCTGTATGGCCTGCCAGAACGTTTTTGCCGGACCGGCGGGTACCTGCCGGCAATTGTCGGACATGGTGAGCAGCTCCTGTTTCCTGACCGGATCGGTGCTACTGTCCGCAAGTTCAGCGAGTTTATCCGCGAAGCGGCGGGCGAAATTGATGACAGCCTTATTGGTAATTATGACCGACTGGAGGAACCAGTACTGAGAAATGGCGCCGGGTTCTGTCAGATCCAGTTCGTCGAGTCTCTTCTGTGCCTGAGCGATGACACCGTTCAGACCTTCTTTGAGAACCATTTCATGATCCGGAAGGATATTGCCGAGACCTGCCGCCGTACACCACGTGTCGTCGATGGCGTTGATTTCCCATGCCACTTTGGCCTGTTCAGGAAGCTGGCTCCATATACTGTTGAAGAGCGTTTTGTTCTTCCAGTAGTCGATGGTTTCAAGGATCTGCTCTTTGGCCTTGTCACTAACGGTGAATTGATCGCAGGGCCGCTGGGGAAAGTGATAAGGTTCACCACGGAACTCATTGACGATCCAATCAGTGGAATATTCCGGAAATACCGGCGCGGCACGAACTGAGCCGGCCTGGTTGCCAACCAGGAGTTCTCCGTCTCTGACGAAAATGGTCATGGAATCGAGGACATCATAAAAGGATTGGGCCCGCCTTTTTACTATGGGCTGTCCTTCACTCTTCTTCATGGATTCGGTAAATATGACGGCGCGCTCCGGACAGATCCCCGGAAAGTTCTCGAACAACCCGTCACGGAGTTTTTGTATTCTATTGGTCATGACCAGCCTCCCTGCTATGAAAACGGTTTCAGTATATTCTTATATTAGCATGTGTTATTGGGTGAATCAAATGAAAATTTGGATATTCGGCGTATCAACCCCTCGCTATTCCTGCTGAGAGCTTCATTGACAGGGTGAATATTGCCCACTACCATTACAGAAATTGAAATCGATTTCAACAAAGGAAGCAGCTTTGTGGGTCAATATACCATCACCGAGATAGCCAGACTCTGTGAGACTTCACCTGCCACAGTTTCCCGGGTCCTCAACAATCCGGATATTGTTGCGGCAGCTCTGAGAAATCGTATTAAATCAAAAATGGAAGAACTTGGCTATCGCCCGAATCCCTTCGCCTCACGCCTTAGTTCACAGTCACGATGGGGTCTGGCATTATTTGTATTTGATATCCTTAATCCGTTTTTTGCCCTGATTGTACGGAGAATCAGTCATCTGGCCATGGAACAGCACATACCTCTTACGGTATGTGATACCGAAAATAATGAAGAAAAGGAACGAATCTATCTGGATTATCTTCTGGATAACAAGGTGGGCGGCATAATTTTCTCCGAGGGTATCTCCAATGCCACAATCGAGAGGGCCCGGCAATCCACGGAAACGGTTTTACTCGACCGTCATTTCCAGGAAGGGCTGATTTCCGAAGTCACCAGCGACAACTACCTGGGTGGATGCCAGGCCACCGAATATCTGATTCAATTGAATCATCGTAATATCGGTTTCATCGGGGGACCTGATGGTTGGACCTCGGCTGAAGACCGTTACAGGGGGTACCGGGATACTCTGGAACGTAATGATATTCCGTTTAAGCCGGAACTCGTTTATAAGGGTGATCTGCGTTTTGAATCAGGAATCGGCGCACTCGAATACTTTTTGACACTCTCCGAATGGCCCTCTGCAATCTTCAGTGCCAACGATCAGATGGCTTTCGGTGTGCTTACCAAGGCGAACAGTATGAAGATTTCCATACCGGGGGATATTTCGCTGGTTGGTTTCGATGACATACCACTTTACAGTTTGTACACAACCAGGCTTACGGCAGTTCAGCAGAATATCGAAGCCCTCTGTGAAAGCTCCTTTAAAATAATGATGACCAAAATCAGCCAGAGGCAGGGCCTGGAGGGAATGGGCCGGGAAGGTAATGATCGGGTTGTTATCCCCACAAAGCTGAAAATCGGAGAAACCTGTGGAAAGTGTCTCCAGAGAACCGGTTAAGTCCAGTTATGGTTTCTACGGCAACAGTTTTCGATATCGAGCGTTATGCGACCGAGGACGGTCCCGGCATTCGAAGTGTTGTCTTTTTCAAGGGCTGTAATCTTCGCTGCAGCTGGTGTCAGAATCCTGAATCGCACAGTGCTGATCCTCAGATAATGTATTCCCGGAAACAGTGTATATCATGCGGGCGGTGTGTTGAGGCATGTCATGCAGAGGCAATTCATGATGATCCGCTTTACGGATTTGTTACAGATCATGAAAAGTGTGATTTATCCGGAAAATGCATCGATGTCTGCTTTACGAATTCCCGTAAAATTGTCGGACGCCGGATGCCGGTGGATGAAATCATGGAGGAACTCAGGAAGGATAAATCATTTTATGATGAATCGGGTGGGGGCGTTACTTTTTCCGGTGGAGAGCCGCTTCTTCAGGCCGAAGCGGTTTTATATCTTGCCCGCAGCTGCAGGGAAGAGGACATCGATACGGCGCTGGAAACCGCCGGATTTGTGCCATGGTCCGTAATCGAAAAAATTCATCCCTGGCTGAATCTGCTCTACTTTGATTTGAAACACATCGATACCGATACGCATAGTCAGTATACCGGGGTGCCGATTGAACCGATTCTTGAGAATATCCGTCGAGCCGGAAAATTGTTCGAAAATATCGTTGTCAGAATCCCTGTTGTTCCAGGGGTGAATGATTTACCTGAAACCCAGCGCCGTATGATGGCGTTCCTTGCCGGGGAAACGGCGGTCAGGAATGTTGAACTGCTTCCATTCCATCGTCTGGGACTCACTAAATATGAAGGCCTCGGGATGCGGTATGCCATGGGAAACGTTGAAAATGTACAAAAATCGGATTGCGAGCCCTTTGCGGAAATCGGCCGGGGTATGGGACTGAAAATACGGGTGGGCGCCGGCTGACGATGAAAGGTTTGGAACTGGCGCATCGTTACTATTCCGATATCGTGTTCCCGGCATTTATGGAGAGGGCTGCGGATACACTTGATTTCATGACTTTCGGATTGGCAGGTCCGGGATCGGAATGTTACGGCTTTGATGATGAGATTTCCCGGGATCATGACTGGGGGCCCAGGGTCTGTATCTGGATTCCTGAAAACCTGTATGAGACACAATTCGGGGAGCTGCAGAATATCTACGACGATTTAATCGGTGCATTTCTTGGTTACAGTCCCGTTAAACGTCTGGAAACACGGGTGCGGAGGAGGGATGGGGTTTTGTCGGCAAAACGCTTCTACGGTAATTATCTTGGTATCAACCGGCCGCCGGAGACTCTCCGGGACTGGCTGCTGATGCCTGAAGAGGCGTTATCTCTTTGCTGTAATGGAGAGGTGTTCAGGGAAGGT
>JAUUYD010000012.1 GCA_030590585.1 Spirochaeta sp. | reverse complement strand
GGAACATCTGGAAAATCTTGCTCATGAGCGGGATCTGGATATAAGGCTTGACCCGGTATAATCTCTGGCGCTACTTTGGTTTTCTACCCGAGGTTCCTGAACTGGCTTTTACTGAAGATCCGGATCAGGCGCTATCGCTGCTGAAAACCGAATCAGCCCGGATTTCAGTATTATTCGCTGCGGCAATGCGCTTCTCACGCTTGGATTTTCTCAAGGAAAACCTGAAGAAAAATGATTGGGAGGACTCACCGGAAGGGCTGTTAAACAGATCAAGACTCCGATTCTATCGTGCTATTATTGAAAATCCCGATTCACCTGAGCCTGGGCTCCTGGATAAGGCTGCTGTTGATTTCAGACGGGCTGCTGATCACTCTTCCACTTCTTCCGAGGCTCTGGCCGGCCTGGTAAGAATCCATGCCCTGACAGATGGATGGGAGGCTGCACTTAAATGTCTTCGCAGGCTGGAACGTACCGGAAGCCGGTTAAATCATCGGGCAGCTGCTGGAGCCTGCCTGTTTCTTTCCGGCCTGCCGGGAACAGGAAACAGAATGCGCAGGAAATATCTTAACCGGGCACGGCGTCACCTTGGCCGTTCCGGCAGGGATGAAGAGATTCTCCTTATCATGCATTTGGTAGAGCAGCGCCTTGGTTCTGTGGAAAAGGCTCGGAAAGGATGGGCCGGGATGGCGGAAAAGGGATCTCTTGAGGCCCGTTATTTTCTGATTCAGGATGATGTTGATCGATGGGTGGAAAATTCTCAAAACTCTGAAGAGCTGCTTCTCGGTAATATTTCAGATTACAAGCGAATGAGGCCTTCAGACCCCAGAGCATTCCTGGCTGAAGGAGATCTACTGGTTTCAAAAGATCCCGAAGCGGCCCGTATGGCCTGGAGAACAGCTTTGGTACTTGATGACAGGTATGCCGATGCATGGCGGCGATTGGGGGATTTATACAAGGATGCCTGGGACAGAGGCGGCGGTGACTTACAGGGGACATGGCTGGAAGCGGCAGCAGATGCCTATACCAAAGCTCTTACTCTCAACCCACTGAATCCTTTAAACAGACTGGCTCTGGGAATTACAGAAAGGGAGTCCGGCCATCCAGCCATGGCTATTGGAACCCTCCTTGGCGGATTGGCACTTTCTCCTGATGATACAGTTATCAGGCGCTGGATTGCGATGAGTTGGAACGACCTCGCCGCATCCGATGAACTTACATCTTCGGCACGTACATCCGCCGCGGAACGTGCTCGGTCTGAATGGGATAGATTGTTGGAGAATAAAGGGAGTCAGCCTTACGATACAATCGGGCTTCTTCGGTCCATGGCTCTGGAAGCATCTGTAGAACCTGAAAAGCTGAAGGGTTTTAAACCTCGGGTTACTGAGCTTACATCTGAAATACTTCATCATTTTCTTTTAAACAATTCAGTGCAGTTGGAGGATCTCATCAGCCTTGCCGAAGACTTCATACGCGGAGGATTTGAAGAGAGTGCAGCTGATCTTCTGGACTCCATTCCGGAGAACCCTGTCTGCCTCCCGGGATTGAAGGCCGCATGGGGCAGCCTTAGTGAGAAAAACAACTCTCTGGAGTCGATGAAATTGTATCTGGAGGCCTCAGCCGCTGTTGATTCGGGAACTGCTGAGTATATCAACTGGATGCTTAACGCGTCTGATATGGCTGCTGTTTCCGGCAGATCTGATGATGAGGAGTCGATACTCAGCTCAGCTTTGATTCAGCAGCCCGGGCATCCCCTGCTGATGAAAAAACTGACTGAAAAACTGGCTGTGGAAGAACGGATTCCTGAAGCCCTGGAACTCTACATGAATGCCCTGTCGGGAAACCCTGAGAACCTTGAGCTGCTGGAAGATGCGGTCTGGTTTTTCCGGGCAGTTAAGCAGCCGGACATGTCTGAGACACTGCTGCAGAAAGCTATAGGAAAAACCCCCCGGGACGGACGATTATGGAATCAGCTTGGTGTTCATTTTATGGAAATTGCCTGGGACGATGACTCTGATACCATGAGAACCGATTTCATCGATGAAGCGGTCAGGGCATACCGCAAGGCAGTCAGCTTCCTTCCTGAAAACCCCATTTTTCTTGGTAACCTTGGTGATGCTTTAAGGCAGTCGGGAAAATGGATGGAAGCTGGCGAAAAACTGGAGAAGGCGGTAGAGTGCGGGAGTGACTCAGGGGAAGATTCCTTTGCACTCAATTCCCTGGCCAGGCTTGAGGATGAGCGTTCTTATGCCGCTGAGGGTAGTGACTCTTCTGCTGTTGATTGGATAAAATCCGGGGAACATTATCATCAGGCTGCTGAAAACAGCAACCTGAATTCTGATTTTCAGCGTGATTATGCCTGGTGGTTATACCGTGAACGGCGGCTTGAAGACGCTATCGACTATTATTGTCGCGGAGAGCTGCTTAATCCTTCTGATGACAGTCTTCCCTATGGAGTTTCAATCTGTTTTTTGGAACTTGGAGATGAAAAGGCAGCACTTGAAGCCCTGGAGCGGGCTCTAAAGATAAAACCCTCTGATCCGGGAATGCTGGCGGATAAAGCCGATCTGCTGGGAATCTCCGGAAAAGTTGAAGACGCGGAAAGAATCTATCGGGATGTTATTCTTAAAAGCGGGGAAGAGTCCTGGATTTGGGAACGATTGGCGGAGTTCAGGGAAATCTGTGCTGAGGAAAACGAATCCCCGATTGAAGCTCCGCTGCTGTACCTTGATAGTCATAAACACTTTGACGCAGATTCCCTGGTGTCGGGAAACCGTTCTCCGGAAGGGGATAAATGGCGCCGATTGGCCTTGAAAGCCTGGGGAGAGGCCTTGAAGGGCGAACCGGAGAACCGAAAATTCAAGGCACGGTACGGGGCGGCCTGGATGGCCCTTGGATTTCGGGACAAGGCACGGAAACTTCTGACTCAGGAGACCGTTAATGCTGATTCCTTAAACCGCCTTGGCAGGCTGGAACTTCTCGAATCTCTGAATAAGGACAACAAGGAGCTCTGGAACCTTTCAAAAAGCCATCTTTCCGCGGCGGTTGAAACATTACCCCTTGTCGCTTCCTACCATGCCGATCTTGGATACTGGTACTATCTTTCAAATCAATGGGGAAAGGCTCTGGAAGCGTTCCGTCAGGCCGTAGATCGTGCCCCGGGAAACCCGGAATATGCAGCTAATTCAGGAATCTGCGCTTATGCTTCCGGAAACTTTGAAGAGAGTGTTGTTTATCTGAAACGGGCCCTGGCACTCAAAGGTTCCCATGCAGAATGTCTGAATGTACTGGGCCTTGGTCTTATGGCAGCAGGATCCCCTAACCAGGCTCTGGAGGCCTTTCGGTCGGCATGTCTGGCAGATCCCTTAAGTGAGGTATTCCCGGCAAATCTGGCTATGGCCCATGAAAGCCTGCACAGCCCTGCAGGTCCTCTTCAATGAATAAATCAGCGGGAAAAACTTCTTGGCCATAAAGTCAGCTATGACACCATCATAAGCGATTTAACGGCTATCAGTTCCGGCCATATAGTCTAGGTTTTTACCTCAGCTCGTCTATTCCGCGCCGGTTCCGTGGTAGTCAGCTATGACTCTCTCCATCCAGGAAGCTGTTTTTTCCGCCATTTCATCAAGGGCTTTTTTGGGAAATAGAACATCGTCCTGCTTCGGCGGCGGAGTAATGGGCTCACCGAAATTGAGGGTCATTTTCACCCAGTTAGGCCCCAATTCCTTACCGAAAAATTTTCGGCGTTTTATTGTATACGCCATGGGGAGTATGGGTGTCTGATGAATATAAGACTGATAAAATGCACCGAGGCTGAAACGATGAATAGTCTGGCTCAGATGAACCAGTTCACTTTCAGGAAGGAACAAAACCGCATGCCCCCGGCGTATGGCCTCTCCTACAGGTTCGGTTATCATTTTAAATCCCACCGGACTTGCAGGTATGGGAAAAGCTTTGAGTACCCGGAGCACAAAGCGGACAAAGGGTACTTCAAAGTTCCTCTGTACAACGGATATATAGATACGCCTTGGGAAATAGACGAAATTTGCCAGAACAGTATCAAAAAAATGGCAGTGGTTTGAAACTGTTATGAATCCCCGGCCTCTCATGGACCGGAAGTTCTTCCAACCCTTAACCCGGAGTCCGAAGAAGACAGCACTGAGTGCCACAAACACGTAACAAATCATGAATATGGGCAGGGTTAAAAGATAAAACCACCACTCAAAATACAGGAATTTGTAAGGCTTGGTGAAGTCAATTTTTTTGGTGTCGTTTGTAACTTCGACTATCTTTTCTTCAGGGATTTCCGGGCGTTCTTTCATGCTCTCAGCTCCCCATTACCAGACCTGGTGTCAGAGCCTTATCAGAATTATTTTTTGTAGCGGCAACATCTTCGTAGAGCTTCTCCATTTCCCCGACGCAGGTATCCATGCGGTATTTTTCAGCCATCTTCAAAGCCTCAGCTTTCAGTTTTTTCAGTTCTTTCCAATTTTCATACCAGTAGTCAATCTGTTTACCCAGAGCCGCGGTATCATCCTCTTTGAACAAAAAGCGGTCATCCAGAGCGAACTGAGGCGCCGCACTGTGTTTCGCGTCACTGATAAGACAGGGGAGTCCGCATCCGATGGCCTCCAGACAGGAGAGACTTTCCAGTTCGATTACCGAGGATTGGACATAGAGGTCGGCGGTATTCAGATAGCTAAGTTTATCCTCCATGGTGATATAATCCACAAGCGGTTTTACAGGTAATTCTTCCCCCCGCTTACGGAGCTTTTCGGTATCCTCTCCCTTACCGCAGAGAAGCAGCTGTATATTGTCCTTATACTTGGATTTAAGAACTCCGTCGATAAGGAGCTCCTGTCTTTTCTCCAAAGCATGCCGGCCGATATTCAAAATGGTAAACTTATCGCCGAAGAGTTCCGGGCGCTTATGTTTTACAGGCACGTACTCCCTGGGGATTCCGTTGGAAACAACCCGGAAATGGGCATTTACACCGAATCCCTGATAGAGCCTGGCTCCGAAAACCGAAGGAATATGTATTGCATCAACCCGGCCGAATATGAAGGCCTTGAACACCTTGGCAACAATTTTATCACCGAATTCGCTTTCTGTACCGGCAGCACCTGTGAAATTCTGGGGCTGCATGTGGCAGCCGGCCATCACTGGTATTCCCATTCTTTTTGCTACAGATACGGATTTTCTGGCCAGAAAAAACGGAAACTGAATGGTTATCAGATCAGCATCCTTGAAGGCCTCTTTCAGGATTTTGGTTTTACCTTTTCCAAATTGGAAATCCATCTTCTGCATGGATTCTTTTACACCTGGAAGGTAGAAGCCGGGAACTTCCCTGAGATCGCCTTCCTTGCCGGCGGTATTTGTAGTGACAACGGTGAACGTATGGCCTCTGGCCTCCAGCTCTTTCATCATCCTCTTTGTAGCGACAATTGCGCCGTTTCCATCTGCCCAACTGTCACAGACAATTACAATCTTCATAAATTTCTTATCCTCATCATATTCTTTCAGTGTCATCCCGAAATAGTAATCTAACGGTTTGAAGACTGGAACGTCAAATGCCAATTTCGTTTCTGGCTGATAAGAACACCGATAATAACAATCCCTCCCCCGGCAAACTGTATGGGGCTCAATATTTCTCCGAGAATGAACCAGGCAGCGGCAGCTGACACCAGAGGTATCAAATTGATAAAAGATGCAGCCTTTCCTGCCGGAATATATTTCATACCCCAGTTGTATAAACCAAAAGCACCGACGGATGATGCAACTCCCAGATAAATGATGGGAATCCATGGTAGAGAAGAGAATGGCGATCCGGAACCTGCCGCGGACCCTGCGAGCATAAATAATCCGGGTAAAAAAAATATCGCTCCAGTATAAATCTGGAGTGCTGTGAGTAGCCATGTATCATATCGGCGGCTTAATCCCCTGACAGTCACCAGGTATCCTGCCGCACAGATCATGGCGAGAAACTCCATGGTATTACCCAGGACAGGCCTTTGAGCCCCTGATTCCGCAGACCCGCCCAGAGTCATGAATACTATCCCTGTGACAGCCATTATCATTCCAATAATAAAGCCTTTTCCAATCTTCTCTTTCAGAAATATCCAGGCTCCCATGGCCGTCAGAATAGGCACTGTTGCCGAAACAACCCCGGCCTGTGAAGCTGTAGTGAATCTGAGGGCATTGGATTCAAACAGAAAATACAGGCAGGGCTGCAGGAGCACCATAATAAGAATCAGTCTGCCGTCTCCCTTCCTGGCCGACCGCCGCAGAGAGCGTACAAAGTATGGTAAAAAGGGCAGCAGTACCGCCGCGGCGCTTAGAAATCTGAGGCTCATCAGACTGAAAGCACCGATAATGCCGATACTCAGGCGCATTGCAGCGAAAGATCCGCCCCAGAGGAACACAGAAATGACAATTGCCGCATAGGGAAGGAAGGATAAAAGCGCTGTCTGTCTGCTATCTGAACCTGAGGTCATGGGGTTTTTATCAACTCCATTTTTCCATCTTTTATTCCGGAAATGAATTCTTCGATGCTGAGAACGGGGTATTCGAACCTTATACCACCTCTGCCGCAGTCTTCTTCCTGATGGAAATCCGAACCGCTGCAGGATAACAGGGCATGGGATTCTGAGTATTCAAGGGCTCTTTTATTCTGCGAATCATGCCGGGCATTACCGTTGTACACTTCAATTCCGTGGATATGCGGTTTATCCCGGGGCAGCAGACGTTTTCTGAAAGGATGAGCCTGTATGATGAGTGCTCCGCTGTCTGAAATGGATTCGGAGAACTCCTCAATTGATGAATCAAGAAGATTTTCATGCCGGTAAAGCCAGGTTTTATCGATTCCATACACAAGATAGTCGTTGGGAGCCTTGTTAAAGGTCAGTTCAAATCCAGGGAGAATCACCAGTCCCTGAGACTCACCAATTTGTTTTATCAAATCATAACCGGTAAAGAACCGATCAATTTTTTCCTGCCATGGCCCTTTTTCCTGAAAGATAGGACAGTACATGGATAAATGGTCGGTAATAATCAAACCCTGGTACCCGGCTTTTTTGTAGAGTGCAACAAGACGCGATGCGTCAACCTTGCCACAGGGGCTGATTTCGGCGGTATGGATGTGGGGGTCGATTATGAACATTGGCATAAGCTAATGTATTTGAGCGATATTATCCATCAGTCGAGCCGTTTTCAAAAATCAGAGATTTTTGAAAATATGCCTCTCTAGAGTAAGCCAGAGGGGTTTCTGCCATCGAATCGAAGCAATTTCATATTTATGAAATTGCCTTAGGCTTTATCGTTAATTGAAGTAGTCTCAGAATAGTAGTAGTCTTCCAAGTTGTGAGAGATTATGTCTGATATCCGGACCCTTGGCGATGTTCTTGACTATGAACTGCTCCTCGAAGCTGAACTGGATTCCTCTTCTACAGATGATGGCATGCGGGATTGGTTCAGGACTTACAAGGGCAGCTTGAAATCCGGTCGAATACTCTACGCCTGGCTGTCTTACAGGCGGGGCTTGAATCAGACGCTGCTGCCCGGGGCCACGGTCAACCGACTGTATCGTATGACATCGGCCCTTCTTGCCGTAATCGGATTGCTGGCGGGTGCCGGTATGGGCTGGGGTGTACTTTCATATGCCGGGAATAATCCGGTCAACCTGTTCATGGCTATTGCCGTATTGGTTGGAATACCGTTTTTATTGACCTCTGTCTCCCTGATCCTCACTCTTCTCCCGCAGAACGGTGATGGTTCCCGGAGGTTTGCTGACCGGCTGATGAGGTTTTTTCGGGTGACGGTTGATATCAGCAGACGTCTGGGTATGGTAGATCGGGCACATTCCGATACCGTCATCAGCGGACTCAATCATTTCCGGGGACGTTCAATACTCTACCGGAGGCTGATCCGATGGTCAGTTTCTCCGCCGATTCAACTCCGGGCCCTATGTTTTCATCTCGGGATATTTATTGCCGTATTATGGCGGGGGATAGTACAGGATCTGGCCTTTGCCTGGCAGACAACGCTGAACGTGTCTCCCGAAGGTATTCACCGATTAATTGTTTCCATCTCATGGCCATGGCGAATGCTGATAACTCCACCGACTGCGGAACAGGTAGCCGGCAGCCGGATTGTCCTCAAAGAAGGAATATCCAGTCTGAATAATGCGGATCTGATCAGCTGGTGGCCTTTTATCTGCTGTGCCGTTCTGGCATATGGAGTATTACCCCGTCTTCTGCTGCTGATATATGGATTACTCCGCCGGCAGCTTGCTCTGGTGAACCTTCCCTTCAAGGACAGTAAAAGCCACCGTCTGCTGATGCTGATGAAAGCGCCTCGAGTTGATTTCACAGGAACCGAGCCGGCAGGTGAACATGATGATAGTACAGTTCCTGATTCCATCCCGATATCGATGCATAAATCAATGACCATAGAAGTACTCGTTCCATCATACAGGGAAGATCTGATGACTGAAGAATCCTGGAAGAATTATCTCAAGCAGCAGTGGGATGCGGATTTCCAGGGAGTGACAACGGTGAATCTGGACGATGAGGATGATGGCGAAATCCTGGAATCCCTGAAAGACCGTTTATCCGACGGGGATGGGATTCTTCTAGTGTTCGAAGGCTGGCGCCCCTATACCACCGGGGCAGGACTCTATCTGGAATATCTACAATCGATAATGCCTGCCGGGCTTACGGTTATTACTGCTCTGGCCGGAAGACCGGGATCCGGTTTCAATTTGAATGAGCAGGATAAAGAATCTGTAAAACAGTGGAAACGCATGCTGTCAGCTGAGGTAGTGGAGTTACGGGAATGGTGATGATGGATAAAAGCACTTCAAACACTGCAAAGGTATTAAGCTTCGCGGTTGTGGGGCATCCCAATGAGGGAAAATCTTCGCTTGTTTCCACCCTCACCGAGCGGGATGATATTCGTATCAGCCCGACACCGGGTGAGACCGAACACTCCACGGAATATACAGTGGAAGTTGACCATCAGGCGCTGCTGCGGTTTATTGACACACCCGGCTTCCAGGTACCGAAAAAAACATTGAAGTGGCTGAAAAAACGAGCGGAGCATGAAGACGCGGGAACCATCTCTGAAGCTTTTGACCGTGATTTTTCCCGGCGCCCGGCATTTGTTCATGACAGCCGTATACTGCGTGCCGTTGCCGATACCCAGGGTCTTCTATACGTCCTGGATGCCAGTAAACCCCTCGGACCCGACGATCTTGCCGAAATGGAGATACTCAGGCGTCTTGGTAAAACCAGAATGGCCATATTGAACAGTAAGGGAGATGAATCCGAATACGTAGAGGAATGGAGAGCCGCACTCAACCGCCATTTCAATGCCGTCAGGCTATTCAACGCAAGAGAAGCCGCCTTTGATGAGCGGATTCGACTTCTGGGGGCTCTTCGTCTGACCGACCAGCATTGGGAGAAGACTCTTGATACGGTAATCACCACATTGAACGCGGACAGAAGAGGACGTATGAGCCGAGCTGCGGATATCATTTGCGATCTCGTGGTTGACTGCATGACGAAGACAATCAGGACTCAGCTGAAGGCCGGTGATGACGCGGAAAATCTTCAGGAATCCATGATGCCTGAATACACCGGCTGGCTGCGGCAGAGAGAAATAAAATCCCAGCATGAACTGCGGAAAGTGTTCAGGCACCGCCAATTTGAAATGAAACTGGAAGAAGCAGGTCTTGTGGCCCACGATCTTTTTGCAAGAGAAACCTGGCGTGTTCTCGGACTGACAAAAAGACAGCTCACAACAGTCTCCGCCGTAGCCGGAGCTGCAGCCGGAGCCGCAGTCGATCTGGCGCTGGGAGAACTCAGCTTCGGTATCTTTATGACAGGAGGTGCCGTATTCGGAGGTATTTCAGGACTGGCAGGAAGCCGCCCCCTCTCCAGGGTTAAAGTCCGTTTTGCAGGGATGAAGCACCAACTGGGTACTCAATATATTGAACTAGGCCCCCCGAAAGGTATTCAGCTGGCCTTCATCCTGATAGACCGGGCACTGCTGTATCTGGATACGGTGAGCCGTTGGGCCCATGCCAAGCGGGTAGAAGCCGAGGCTGACAACATCATCAGTTCACTTCTGATGACCCGGCAGTGGTCCCGCAGGGATCAGGCCGTTATCTCCCGCCTTACAGGAAGGCTCATCAAGGGGAAAGGTGTTGAGCAGGAGCTTGAGAATCTGCGGAATGTACTAGTTTCAGTGATAGAGGCGGCGGCTCCAGCCGGGGATAAATAAAAGACCCCCTGCCGCTGAAGCAAAGGGGGTTTTTCTAAGTTCTTAAAAAAATAATAGACCGGTTATTGAACCAGTTCCGGTTCTCCCGGTTTCCATGTTTTCTCAAACCAGGGTTCAAGAGGTCCGTAGAGCCTGAACAGCATATTCCATCCCCTGTTGGGAATGGTCTGTATCCAGTTATTTTCCTGTCCTGTCGGAGGTTCAGGTCCGAAGTAGACATCGTAGGATCCATCGGTATTTCTTATTATACCGTCTTTATTTCCATCGATTCCCGGGAATCTCTGGTCGGTCTGCAGCATGGCTCTTGTCTGGTTGTCATAAAGGGTGAAAGACCAGAAATCAGCAGCAGGGACGTTGTCCGGTACGTTAACTTTGTAGGTTTTATTCCCGTCAAATGGAGTTCCTTCTTTATCCAGGTAAGCTACCGCATACTTGGAGCCTTTCCCGATAATGTCTTTTGCCATGGCCGGTGTGATACCAGTAGCATAAAAGTGAAAAGCCGCACGGGCATCCAGCAGATGTACACCATCATTCAAAAACTGAAAGCTTCCGCCTACAAATGGGTTAGTCCAGATAGAGTCCTTTCCGAACAGGTAAAACCCCTCGTCTCTGGGTTGGGATATGATTGTTCTTACTGTGACAGACCCTACTTCTGCAGCATCTGAGAGAATCTTCCGCATCCTTTCATCCGGATTGAATTCTTCACCTTTTCTGATGCCGATAGCGGCGAAAGCTCCCAGAATCTCCGGGTTCTGTCCAATACTCGGTTCTGATTGAACAACTTCATTGATTTCGTCAAATATAGTTCTGTCCATGTTATGAATTGTATTGTTGAATTTGCCGGATACATTGATAAAATTCAGTTCCGGAGGGTTATCTTTTTGAGAAAGAGGGTAGGCTTTATAAACTTCTTTCGTGGTGTTTACAGCAGGGAGGGGGCTGCCGTCAACCTGGAATCCACGCCAGACAATCCAGTTCCCGAAAGTGTTGGTGTGATAAGCAAAATAACCATCAGGAATGTCTCCCTCGTATCCCGGAGGGATAATCAGGAACTTGCCCCCCTGATTTTTATCCGCACCCAATCTTCCGAAATCAGTTACGTATTTAAACCAGTGGTCGTCAATAATTCCCAGGACATCCGGTGGCGTTTCTAAAACGTAAGGTTCGTCACCGAGTTCCAGCCACATCGTCATATAGACACTTGTGGTATTCGGTGTGAGCCAGAGTGCTTTTGAGTCCATTAAATCTTCAAACAGGAGTACTGTTGTATTCGGGGGACCGAATACTTCAATCCCCGTTTTCATGGCTTCCATTGAGGCAACCTGTATACCGCTTAGAAAAGCCTGCAGGGCATGATGGTAATCAAGATTGTCATAGATTTTATCAACGGTTTCTTTTGTCGGTACACCATCAACCGAGATTAATTCACCAATTCTGGAATCGATATAGTTTGATGTGAGAATACCTGAAGGCATCTCTGTTGTCATTTCCATTGCGGGAGCCATATCGGCCTTTGATGATGGTTTACTACCGGTTGCAGCGGTGCTGCAGCTTGCTAATAGAACTGCAGCTCCGAGTAATATTGCTTTCACAATTGTTTTCAAATTTAAACTCCTTGAGATCATTTTATAAAGATTCTATATATCGTAGCAAAATGTATGTAATTGAAATTGCATTGTCAAATTATTCGCTTGCATCAGCTTGCGCGTGATGATTATTCCTGAATGCAGCAAGTTGTGATTTAATAAGGATATTGAGGGAACTTCAAAGAGTGCTATCAACCGGTACGAAAAACGGTTTACAGCAGAAGTAAATACAGACTTTATCAATATGCTCAATCCGACTATTGGTAACACCGAGCAGGCCCGGTTTAGATTTCTCAATAAGTGCCTGAAAGCATGGTTTCATACCCAGCGGCTTTACTTTGGTTTTACTAAAGTAAAAGCCGCCTCCTTTGGTGGCGGTAAAGGGAACGGCTTTGCCTAATATCCTATCCGGTACTGTTCGGCGGCTTTTACTGGTATCATTTATTCTCATCTTGATATCAATTAATAGTTACTTGCAGCCGTTTCCCATGGGCACGGGCCAACCTTTCTAAAGTTTTAATTGTTGGATTTCCCTTCCTCGGATTTTCCAATCTTTGATAAGCCTGGTATGAAAATCCAAGTTTCGCGGCCACGACCTTTTGAGGGGCGTTTCCGCGCAATTTACGAAGCTGAAGAGCTATGTCAATATGAGGCTCCACTTCAATCGCATGAAGTCCATCCCCGGGTCCTGTTTTGGATTCCTGAAGCGTGTATCCATGAGTTACTTCAGATTCCAAGACTCCATTTAAAGCCTCGTGAGCATTCTCCAGTGCTTCATCCACCGTATCACCATAAGTCAAGACGTTGGGCATATCAGGAAATTCTACCATGAAACCATCGCCGTCGGGAGTTATTTTACAATAATACACCATCTCAATTACCTCTTTATCCCAGTCTGCTTCAGAAGAGCTCCCAGAATACCGGGAGCAAGATCCTTTTTACCATGAACGGGCACAGGAATCGGACGACAACCTTTTTTGATCATGATGTGATGGGAGCCGCGAATGCGATCCAGCGTCCATCCTTCTTTCCTCATGAGCTTGACAAGCTCTTTACCGCTCATTCTCAACGTATACAATATATATATTGTATTGTCAAATTTTATTAGATGGCGATTTAAGCATTTTATCACCTGAAAAGGTGACCAATACTTTTGAATAGCAGCCATTGATAGCTGATCTAATTGAAACAAAGTAATTTTAGGAAACTGTCAGCAGGTGTATTGGCGAGAATCCCGGTCGGCCCGAAAAAAAAAGCCGATACCGAAGCATCGACTTATTATTCTCCCTCGGAGAGACTCGAACTCCCGACCTAGTGGTTAACAGCCACCCGCTCTACCAACTGAGCTACAAGGGATCGAACGTAGGCAAAGATATCGGAATCCTGATTTCATGTCAACAAGGATTCCGAAATCGTTAGATCTGTCTTAAGAGACCCCGAGATCTTCTTTTATAATCTTCTCAAAGGTGGCCTTGGGAAGTGCACCGGCTGCCATCTGGGGCTGACCATCCATAGGAATAAACAGGATTGAGGGAATACTCTGAATGCCGAAAGTACCGGCGAGTTCCTGCTGAGCTTCCGTATCCACTTTCCACACGTTAAGCTTGCCTTCGTATTCTTTGGAAAGCTCTTCGATGATGGGTGCTACCATTTTACAGGGACCGCACCAGTCGGCGTAAAAATCGATGATTCCGGGAACTTCCCCCTTGTACTTCCATTCTTTTTCATTGGCATAATCAAATACTTTCTCTTTGAATGATTCTGCTGTTAGAAATTCTGCCATATCGGTCTCCTCAAGACGGGTTATCCGCCTGTTTGTTTTCGTTCATCTGAAAATAACTATATATAAACAGAAAGGCAAATTTCTTCGTTATTGACCCAGGTAAGTTTCAATGGCTTTTCCCAGGGTGTTGAATGTGTGCTTCTCTAAGAAGATGTGTGAAGAGAGTTGATACGGCATCTCCAAGGCCGTTGAAGAACAGGATATCATCAGCCGCGATCTGGGCACCGCCCCGGGTGTTTACATCTTTTGCCAGAAATGCCTTGGTATCCGGGTCTCCGGCAGATG
>JAUUYD010000133.1 GCA_030590585.1 Spirochaeta sp. | reverse complement strand
CAGACAATTGTTGTTATTTCCGGAGGACTCGATCTATCAGTTGCGGAAACCATCTCTACAGCTAATGTATTTGCAGCAACCTTTATGGAGGGGCGGAATCAGCTCTTTCTTCCAATTACACTTCTTACCCTCAGTTTTGGTGCGGTTGTCGGACTATTTAATGGGCTTCTTATTACCAAGCGGAATGTTCCCCCTTTTATCGCAACCTTGGGAACTGCAATACTGTTGAAAGGAATCCGATTGATGTGGACGAAGGGGCTGCCCCGAGGGAAAATTCCCCCTATCCTGATAACATTTGGAACCGGGACAACAGTTGGAATCCCCAACTTATTCTATATTTTCATTCTTTTTGCTTTCACCATTTTCATTCTTCTACAGAGGATGGGCTATGGACGACGGCTCTATGCAGTGGGTACAAACAGCGCAGTAGCAACCTTAAGCGGGATTAGAAGTAACAGGATCATCATTCTCAGCTACGTGCTCTGTGGTATCAGTGCCGCATTAGTCGGAATACTCCTGGGAGGGTATACCGGAATGGCAGACCAAAAAATCGGTGAGGGTTACGATTTGGACTCAATCGCTGTTGCGGTACTTGGAGGAGCTGTCATTGGAGGTGGTTCAGGAAGTGTACAGGGTACTACTCTCGGTGCGGTAATTTTACTGATGATTACAAACATTTCACTTCTTGCCCGGTTTCCGATTCAGAGTCAGATGACGATTAAAGGTTTGATAATAATCCTGGCCCTCGCGATAAATGCACGACGAAACAGATAAATTGCCCGTTGTTAACGGGTTTCCTAATTTAGAGATCTGAAAATATGGAGAGGTTTATGAAACAAGGTATGAGAATTTTTCTTCTACTGGTTCTCATGTGTTCACTGTCTGCTGCAGCATTTGCCGGCGGTACGCAGGATGAGAAGAAAGAAGGCATTGTTATCGGTTTCAGTAATGCTGGAATGGGTGATTCATGGCGGCAGTTCCTGGTAGCGAACTTCAATGCTGCCTGTGCAGCAGATCCGGCTGTAACTGAATACTATATAACAAACGCTGATGAGAAACCGGAGAAGCAGCTGGCAGACATCGATGATCTTCTGGTTAAGGGAATCGATGTATTAATCGTCTATCCCACTGTAGCGGATGCCATCATCCCAGCTATTGAAAGGGTTTATGATGAGGGGATTCCGGTTATCGTTTTCGGCGGTACCATCGATACCAACAGTTATACAAGCCTGGTTATACAGGATCTTTTGGAGTTCGGAAGGGCCCAGGCTCAGTGGCTGGCTGACGAATTGGATGGAAGCGGTAAAATCGTCATGTTGTCCGGAATTGCCGGGAATACTACCGCCGAAGATCGCCTTACAGGTGCACGTGAAGTGTTTAATAAATATCCGGGGATTGAAATTCTGGATCACCAGTACTGCGATTGGTCGCCCCCCAAAGCAAAATCAATTATGGAAGCGATGATTCAGGCATTTCCGCAGATCGATGGTATCTGGGCCGACTCGGGTCTTATGTCGTGGCCGGCTCTCCAGGCTTTGGAAGAAGCTGGAAGACCACTGGTTCCATCAACAGGTGATCAGCTCAACGGATATACAAAGTATCTTGTTGCAAAAGGAATTCGTGGATATGCGTATCCAATGACTACCCAACTGTCCGCCGAGGCTGTTCGTCAGGCAATAAAAGCAGCTAAAGGCGAATCGGTGGATAAAATTGTTTATATCGACATTGACGGCTACGGTCCTGATGAGATTGCCGACCTGACCAAACCTGATCTTTCTGACTGGTGGTGGATCGGGGATGACCTGATGCCCGCGGAATTTCTGCCAGACCTCTAAGAGTGATACCTGAAAGATGTGTTTTTACCGGCGGGACTGTAGGCAGAAGTCCTCTCCCGCCGGTTATTTCTAAAGTAAGGACAAACATGGAATTGCAGTATGGATAGTGATACAGCAGATACAGTACTGACTCTCAAGGGGATTTCTAAGGAATTCCCCGGTGTGAAAGCACTGGATGATGTGAGCTTCGAGCTGAAACGGGGCGAAGTCCACGGTCTTGTCGGTGAAAACGGTGCCGGGAAATCAACACTCATGAAAATTCTTTCCGGAGTGTACAAGGCTGACAGCGGGACAATACTTCTGGATGGGAACCCCCTGAATGCTAAAACTCCCCATGAGGCACAGGATGCAGGTATCAGTATTATCTTCCAGGAATTCAGTCTGATTAAAACCTTCGATGTAACCGACAATGTGTTTCTTAACAGAGAGCCCTCCAACACTTTGGGAACACTGAACAAAGCAGAAGCCAGGCGGCGTACAGAAGAGTTGCTGGATACAATCAGTTTCGATCTGGATATCGATACCAGGATTAGTGAATTGTCGGTAGTGCAGCGCCAGATCGTGGAGATAATCAAGGCATTATCAGTAACCGCAAAGGTATTGATAATGGATGAACCCTCGACAGCCTTGACGGATAAAGAGCTGAAAAAGCTTTTTGAAATAATCACTTCATTGAAAGGTAGAGGGGTTACTGTCATATACATTTCTCACATGCTGGAAGAAATTTTTGAAATTGCCGACAGGGTTACAGTGTTGAAAGACGGCAAGGTGATGGGAACCAGAACCCGGGAAGAATTAAGCAGAAAAGATCTTGTGCGATTGATGGTAGGGAGGGAAATCAAGGAATATTTCCCTGATCTCTCACAAACAAACCGGGAGACAATTCTTGAAGTATCCAAACTCTCCAATGAGAGTTCTATCAGGGATATTTCCTTCACTCTTCGACGTGGAGAAATATTAGGGATTGCAGGGATGGTCGGTTCCGGGCGAAACAGTCTTGTTCGAACTCTCCTTGGAATTGAGAAAGCAACTGCCGGGGAAATCCTCTTACATGATGAAGTTATAAGTATTCATTCTATATTCGATGCTATCGAGCTGGGATTCGGATTTATTACCAACGACCGGAAAAACCATGGGATTCTGGGCTCCTTGTCGGTGAAAGACAATATAACCATAGCCAACCTGCAGCACTATCTCCTGTATGGATTCATTCAACTGCGAAAGGAATGGAAAGAATCGGCTGCTCAGATTTCACTTCTGAATATAAAAGTTGCCGGTTTTGGACAAGAAATGGAAAACTTAAGTGGAGGTAATCAGCAGAAGGTGCTTATCTCCAGGTGGCTATTAAGAGAACCGGATATCTTTGTTTTTTCCGAACCAACCAGAGGTATAGATATTGGTGCCAAGACTGAGATTTACCGAATAATGCGGGAGGTGGTTGATTCCGGCAAGGCAGTTATCATGATCTCATCGGAGCTACCGGAAATAATCGGTATGTCCGATCGGATTCTGATAATGCACTCCGGATTGCTTGCCGGAGAAATCGACCAGCACGACCACCGGGCAACGGAAGAGGAAATTATGTCACTGGCGGTTGGACATGAATACTCAATTCACACAGGGAAAGGTTACTCATGAAAAAGTCTGTTACGGAAAAGAGGTTTGAACTGACCGGCAAAGCCAGAAATGTTCTCACCAGGCCTGAAGCACTGGTCTGGATTATCCTCAGCATACTGATAATTTTCTGTATCACCGCGAGTCCTCTCTTTCTGTCGTCGAGAAATCTCAAGAATGTATTTCTTGTTCAACCCATAGGCTTAGGTCTTGCCTCCCTGGGGCAGGCTATCGTTGTTATTTCAGGAGCTATTGATCTGTCTATAGGATCGGTCATTTCGCTCCTTACTTCTCTGGCCGCTGGAATTTATAAAAGCAACCCCGGTTTCCCGCCAGTTCTTATGGTACTTCTCATGGCTGGGATGGGCGCTTTTACCGGGGCTATTAACGGCTTTATTGTTGTGAAACTGAGAGTCACCCCCATAATGGCCACTCTGGCAACCATGTCGATATACCAGGGGGCGGTTCTGTTCTATACAAAAAAGACAATCGGCGGGATTCCAAAAACCTTTCGTTTTATATCTGATGGGCGCCTTCTGGGAATCCCATTCCCAATTATCCTTTTTCTGATAACCCTGGCTCTCTGTTTCTACCTTCTCAACAGGAACAAGCTCGGAAAATATATTTATGCGGTTGGGTCTGATGTATATGTTTCACAAATATCCGGGATACCTGTTCAAAGAGTTCAGTTTCTTGCTTATTTAATCTGCGGAACACTTATCGGTGTAGCTTCTACTTATTTGGCTTCCAGGATGGGGGGAGGCGGCCCCAAAGTCGGGATGGGATACGAACTGGACTCGGTAACCGCTGTAGTTATCGGCGGTGTTTCGCTTTCCGGGGGTTACGGTAACCTTTTTGGAGTATTTGCCGGAGTTCTCATCATCGGTGTTTTTTCAAACATTATGAATCTGATGAGCGTGAACGCATTTTTACAGATTGTTCTGAAAGGAATCGTGCTGATAATTGCAGTCTCTTTCTATGCCCGTAAACGAACTGGGGGAATAAAATGACCATAGAACACCTGAATAAACCGATAATGATTGGCAATAAGATTGTACCGAACCGTATTGTTTACCAGCCGACAGAGGGCAACAACTGTGATGAAAACGGTTCAGCTACGGAATACACATTCGAGAAGTACCGACGCAATGCGGCAGGACATCCGGGGATTCTTCACATTGAATCCATAGATGTCACAACAAAAACCCAAGCCCGGAGTAACCGAATGCTCATCATGGAAGAGAATCTGGAGCTACTTGCAAGCTTGGTCGAGGCCATCCGCGGCATAAATAATAAAACACTGATTCTATTCCAGCTCAGTCATGCCGGCCGTTTAAGCGATCCTCAGTTTAAATCCGGATATTCTGTATATGATGCGGGTGATGGAGTTCGGGTTATGACAACTGAAGAAATTCATGCTGCACGAGAAGAGTTTATCCTTGCAGCATTACGAGCCGAAGAAGTCGGTGCAGATGGAATAGACTTCAAACAGGCTCATGGTTTTCTGGGTGATGATTTTCTTCATCCCGCTAACCAGCGGGAGGATGGATATGGCGGAAGCTTCGAAAACCGAACCCGATTTTTTAAGGAAACCTACCATGGTATGCGGGACAGGCTTAAGAGTGATAACTTTATCATAGGTTCCAGGCTTTCCCCCTATGAAGGGATCCCCGGCGGTTTCGGAACATCATCAACTGACGGGATGATAGAAGATCTTTCCGAACCCATCAGATTTGCCCGTCTCATGGAGAAGGAAGGTATCGATTTTATCAATGTGTCCGGGGGGTATGCATCGGCCAACCTGGAACTTCTCATGCCCACCGACACCTATCCAGAAGGAGTTTTCAGGCACTTCAATTGGACAAGTTCAGTAAAACATGCTGTCAAAATCCCGGTTATCGGCTCCGGATACAGTTATCTCAAAGACGGCAATACCAGCATTTTCGGAAGTAATGCAACTGTAAAAAGCCTTCTTTATTGGGGAGAACGGAATATCGCAGAGGGAAATACAGACATGGTAGGTATCGGCCGGCAGGTTATTGCCGATCCCGGCTTTGCATACAAGGTCCTATCCGGAAGAATTGATGAAATCAACTGGTGTACTACCTGCTCCGGCTGTGGAATCCTCCTTGGAAATAATCTCCGAATAGGGTGCTCACACCATCAGAAAGAATATGCTGACTTATTGAAGACAGTGGAATAGAGAATCCTCAACACTCTATAATTCTCTGATCCGAACTTCACACTGGAAATGAAGTTCTATCCCTGTGCCACACCATGCTTCACGATGATGGAATTATCATCAGATCCCTGGGATTCAAACAGGGGTTTCGGGGTCGATACAGAACCCGGGGAGATATACCCTCTGTTGCATAACGTGCTCCACCCGGATGCGTGTGTTATCGAGATCGGAATATTATTCCCCTCTTTTACCCATTATGGACCTTGCTGCTTCAGATTAATTTTTCTATCATTCGGGAATTGAATTTTTAATATTTGATGTGTGGATCTGCTGTATAGGACATTATATGACGTTGGCAATACTTGTTCTTATTACTTTTATTTCTTCTCTCGTTATCAGTTTAACCGGATTTGGATTCGCCTTGGTGGCAATGAGTGTGTTTCCTCTTTTTATGACTATGAAAGAGGCGAATATACTGGTTACTGTACTGGCACTTCCTGTGATTGTTATAAACCTGTTTCCGGCTTGGAGGGCGGTAAAGCTGCGAATTCTGCTTCCGGTGCTTCTCTCCACGGCTATCGCGTTGCCTTTAGGCATATGGTTTCTCGTACGCCTGGATGAAAGGTTTCTTCTCATCGGTCTTGGAGCTGTAATTCTCCTCGCACTCGTTGCTAATTCTTTGGGGTCACATGATAGAACTATTAAACCGTCTACCTGGGCCGCAATTGTTTTCGGATCTGTCAGCGGAGCATTTGGCGGAGCGTATTCGACAAGCGGACCACCTGTCACTCTTTACTTTTCACGTATTCTAAAGGACAAAATTGAACTTAAAACAAACCAGCTTGCGCATTTTTTCTTTGTTGTATTAATTAAGCTTACAGTCTTTGGCTTTGGTGGGTTCATCACAGGGGAGTTAATGAAGAGAGCTCTTTTTCTCCTGATTCCCCTTTTATTCGGGATGGCCGCCGGGGTATTATTATTCAAGCATTTATCTTCTGAGTGGGT
>JAUUYD010000130.1 GCA_030590585.1 Spirochaeta sp. | reverse complement strand
CTTGCGGCGCAATCGAATTGTCCGCTCCTTAACCTTCCTCCTTTCCTTGAATATCTGTTTTTCCCGCCCAGCATACTTGTCCCTTGGTGTAATGTTCCCGAGCGATTCGTGATAACGGCGATTGTTGAAGTAATCGACCCACTAGACAATTTGAGCTTCCAGCTCCTGCGGCAGATAATAATTGTCTAACAGGAGGATATTCTTCATTGACCGGTGATACCGCTCAATCTTGCTTTGCGTTTGAGGGTGAAAGGGCTGGCCCCGAGAATGATTAATTAAGTGGTAATGAGATCTGATTAACTCAGTATGAGAGATTCTTGGCTTGATTGGATTAAATAATTTGCGAGCCTACACAGGACCCATTATCGCTTAAGAGCCGAGGTTTCATCTCGACATGTTCCGCTTTCACCCCGGTCTCTGAGATGGCCATATTCAACGTCAGGTTCACTTCATCGGCAGTCATCTGAGTGCAGAGTTTCCAAGCGAGAATCTTACGGGAGTAATCATCCAGGATGGTGGATAGATAGTACCATCCCCAACCGACGATTTTCAGATAAGTGAAATCGGTTTGCCACAGCTCGTTAACCCGTGTCGTCTTATGATGGTACTCATCGGCAGCGGTCTGGATGGCATATGCCGGAGAGGTAATGAGCCCTGCAGCCTTCAGAATGCGGTATACACTGGATTCTCAAGATGAAATACCCCTGTTTGTCGGTGAATTCGACTGCCACCTCCCGGCAGGAAAGCCAAGTATGATCCAGGGCGTAATCGACGACCTTCTTCCTCTCCGGGTCTGGGATGCGATTCCAAAATTGGTTGGGTCGTTTGGATTTCGGACACAGACCGTCATAGCCATCCTCCAGATATCTGCGGTACCACTGGTAGAAGCTACTCTTACTGATACCTATCTGGGACAATGTTCTATGTACACCGAGATCTGATTGCTCTACGAGCCTTATGATTTCGAACTTCTCTGTCTGGCTGTACTTCATATACGAACCCAGCTTTATTCTAAACCCGTCTGACTTTTTTTAACATCCGGTTCTTGAGCATCAGCTCTGCAACCACCTGTTTGAGTGTGTCGTTTTCACTTCTGAGATCGTTTACCTCCGGTGAGGTTGCTTCTCGAACGGTGTCACCGGCAAGGCGCCTTTTTCCGGCTTCCAGGAACTCTTTGCTCCATTTGTAGAGTAACTCTCGTAACTCATTCCTTCACGACTGATTATTGTCTTATGGGTGCATCCGTAAAAGTGGATGCTAATGTTTGTGAATCGGATACCCTGATGACCTTGAAAAGTCTCTTTTCTCGGTGTTTTATTGTTTCTCGGATATCCCCATTTAGTTTTCTGATTCTCTTCTCCCCATCATGTTTTATTCCAACTCGGCCGCGCTGTTACATAATACCTTTCGTTCATAGCTTTCCATATCTGATTAACAACTTCAGATATCCGGGGTTATTCCGGTCCGCGAAGTTTTCTCCTCCAACCTGTTACCAGTTTTCAACGGCTCCGCATCATCAGTACTACCTATGAATCGCACCCCCCTCTTCTCCAGTTCTCGCTTTGGGATTACCTCTTCGATTGCTGTTTTATGATGGTTTGGCAACTTATCACCATCATAGAAGGAGGGCTTCCCCGGGTAAGACATATTGCCTTTCCATATACCATCCAGCTTCACACTATGGAAATTAATTCCGAGTATCGGGCTTTGCTCTATCATGCCTGCTCAGCCTCTTTCCATAGCGCCATGTAGCCGGTTCACTGTTCGCTACGTACATGGGATCTACCTCATACTTCCTCCGGACCCGCCATTTCGGACGATGCCCTTGTCCTGTTGGTTTTGTTCTTCCGTCCGGTAACGGTGAACGTTTTACTTCCAGATAACATCCAGAAGGTCAGCAAATATGCCATGCCGGGCACACATGAACTACCCCGCCGCAGAGCAGCGGGGTATCTTGAGAGCCTATAGGTCAAAGGACAATTGTGCCTCATATATCGGTTTGTACTCGCGCCCTTGATTTCTGACATACTTTCTTATAGTTTCTTCACTCGCATATCTCCCGACAGTGTTTGCATAATAGCCACTGGTCCAAAGAGCCCCTCCCCATAATATCTTTTTTACCTCTGGATGCCTTTTGAATATCTCTTTTGCTGTAATACTTTTTATAATTGTCACTATTCGACTTACCGTCATATTGGGAATCCCCTGCACAAGAAAATGCACATTATCCTCCTCCATCCCGATTTCTACAAAGCAGATTTCGAAACGTTCCTCTATTCCTAGACAAGTCTCCTTCAGTGTTTTCTCCACTGAAGAAGAAAAAACTTTTCGTCGATACTTCGCAGGAAATACCAAGTGATACAAGAGGAGCGTCTTATTATGACTTTTATATAAGTGATCACTCACGTCTCATAGATTACATCGTTTGAGGGATTTCGCCCCAAAGGGGCGGGGAATTAAACCCACCTTTGATTAAACGGGGAGCTGAAACCGGCCTTGCTTCCCTCTGTGCCGGTGGAGGAATGGGCACTGCCGTACTAATAAAAAAAGTATGAACCGGGGGAGCGCGCCAATTTTTATACTGTGCTGCTGCTGAGGTTTATACAGGCGGCATTTGACCACCATCCTCCAAACATCTAGTATTTCATTCATATATGAGGGGTTGTATATGAAGCAATTGACACTGATAGCGAGTTTCCTGGCGATTCTGTTTCTCTTCTCGTGCAATGATGGTACCGGTGAAGATTCTTCTTTCCCGGCTCCCGTGGATGATTCCCCGGATTCGGTTTCGGTGGAAAGGACCGTCCCGCCCAATCCCGTGGAACAGGTGAACGCAGACGGTGTTATCGTCAGCCATGCCATCTCACTGCGGAGTGAGTCGAAATACCCCGCAGATTTCGCGCACTTCGATTACGTGAATCCCGATGCTCCCAAGGGCGGTACTCTGACAATGGCGGCAACCGGAACCTATGACAGCTTCCATCGCTATGGCCAGAGGGGTGATTCCGTTCCGGGTGCCGGTCTGTTTTATGACTCACTGATGACAGCCAGCACCGATGAGATTGAAGTCTATTACGGCCTTATCGCCGGGACAGTGGAATATCCACCGGAGTATGACTGGATTATCTTCCATCTGCGGCCAGAGGCCCGGCATCAGGACGGGAAGCCCATCGTTGCCGAGGATGTGGTGTTCTCGTTCAATAAATTCTTCAATGAAGGCGTGTCCCAATTCAAATCCTATTACGGGGCCGTCACATCAGTGGAAGCTCTGGACGAAAACCGGGTGAAATTCATCCTTGAAGAAGGCGACAAGGAACTGCTCATCTCCCTTGGGGGACTCACCATCCTGCCGCCACAGTACTGGCGGGATCGGGATTTTTCCGAACCGCTCACAGAACCGCCATTGGGAAGCGGAGCCTATCGGGTTTCGGATTACGCCATGGGTCAGTATGTTATCTGGGAACGTCTGAAGGATTACTGGGCCATGGATATCCCGACCATCAAAGGTCAACTCAATTTTGACTACCTCCGTTACGATTTGTACCGTGATGAGGTGGTGAAACTTGAAGCCCTGAAGGCCGGAGAAATCGACATGAGATTCGAGAATATCTCGAAGCAGTGGGCTACCCAGTATACCGGTCCCAACTTCGATGCCGGGTACATCATCAAGGAGGAGCTTCCGGATGAAACCCCCTCATCCCTCCAACGCTACGTGTTCAACATCGAGAGACCAGTTCTTGCGGACCGACGGGTTCGAGAAGCCCTGGGATACGTCATGGATTTCGAGTGGCTCAATCACAACCTCTTCTACGATCAGTATTCACGGACACGGAGTTATTTCCAGGGAACACCCTTCGAGGCCATGGGCCTGCCGGGCCCGGAAGAATTAGAGATTCTCGAGCCCATCCGGGATCAGATTCCCGAAGAAGTCTTCACCACCGAATATCAACCCATGGTAACGGATGGTTCCGGGAATGTCCGCGTCCAGATCGCCGCGGCTCTGGAACTGTTCAAAGAAGCTGGTTGGGAAATCCGGGACCAGGTTCTGGTAAATGTGGAGACCGGGGAGCCTCTGGTTTTCGAACTTCTTATCTACAGTCCCTCCTCCGAACGCCCGGCCATCCCGTACCAGGAAAATCTGAAAAAGCTGGGCGTGGAAATGAACATTCGCCTGGTGGACACAACCCAGTACATCAACCGGGTGCGGGAGCGGGATTTCGACCTCATCTCCTGGGCGGAGGGCGGTAGTTTCTTCCCGGATTCAGGACTTCAGATCGGCTGGCATTCGGAGTTCCTCGACAGCACCTGGAATCTTTCCGGAGTGCAGAATCCCGCCGTGGATTATCTGGTTGAAGGCATAGTAGCCAATCAGAATGACAACCAGGCTCTGCTGTTCTGGGGGAGGGCCTTCGATCGGGTTCTCCAATGGAATCATTACGGTGTGTTTCTGTGGCATGCCGGAATAAGCCGTGTGGCCTATTGGGATAAATTCTCCCGGCCCGAGTTGAAGCCGAAGTACAGCGACGGTACGGAAAACTGGTGGATTGACGAAGAGAAAGTCTCCAAACTCCCTTAGCGACAGGATTCATGGGTTCGTATATACTCCGGCGGCTGTTACTGATTATCCCCACCCTCTGGGCGATCATCACGGTGAATTTTTTCATCGTACAGGTGGCTCCCGGCGGACCTGTAGACCAGGCCATCGCCCAGGCCAGGGGAATAGAGTCCAACATGGCCATGGAGCGCATCTCCGGTACCGGTCAGATGGAGGCGGGGAAGAACGTCGGTGATGCTTCAGGTACCGACATGGATTCCGGCGGTGCAACGGGTACGCCATACCGTGGAGCCCGGGGCCTGGATCCCGAAACTATTGCCGAAATCGAGAAGCGCTACGGTTTCGATAAACCCATTCATGTCCGTTATTTCAACATGCTCAAAAGTTATCTGACCTTCGATTTCGGTGACAGCCTTTTCAAGGGGAGGTCGGTGATCGGCTTGGTGGTAGAGCGCATGCCGGTGTCCATATCCCTTGGGATCTGGACGACATTATTGGTTTATCTGATTTCCATACCCCTGGGTATCCGCAAGGCGGTTCGGGACGGGACCCGTTTCGACCGCTGGACCAGTGCCGTGGTGGTGTTCGGGAACGCCGTGCCGTCCTTCCTCTTCGCCATCCTCCTCATCGTCCTATTCGCCGGGGGGTCCTTCATGAAAATTTTCCCCTTACGCGGTCTCATTTCCACGAACTGGAAAGACTTGAGTTTCGGGATGAAAATACTGGATTATTTCTGGCATCTGGTGCTGCCGTTAACCGCCATGCTCATCGGCGGATTCGCCTCACTCACCCTGCTGACGAAAAATTCCTTCATGGACGAGATCGGAAAGCAGTACGTCATGACCGCCCGGGCCAAGGGTCTGACGGAGAAGAAAATCCTTTTAGGTCATGTGTTCCGGAACGCCATGCTCATCATTATCGCCGGCTTCCCGGGGGCTTTCATCGGCATGCTCTTCACCTCCTCGGTTATCATCGAAACCATCTTCTCACTCAACGGTCTGGGACTGCTGGGCTTTGAAGCGGTGATGCAGCGGGATTATCCGGTGATGTTCGGTACTCTCTTCATCTTCACCCTGCTCGGGTTGGTATTAGGGCTCGTATCCGACCTGATGTACACCGTTATCGATCCCCGGATCGATTTCGAGAAGAGGGCGGTGTAGGCATGAATATGAGTTCTCTTACCGCCGAACGCATCCGCCGGTTCAAACGCAATCGCCTTGGCCTGGTATCGGCATGGATCTTCGTAATCCTTTTTGTCCTGACCCTCTTCGCCGAATTCATTGCCAACGATCGGCCCCTGCTGATTCGATTCGATGGACAGCTGTACGCCCCGGTTTTCGTGAATTACCCTGAGACCGCCTTCGGCGGCGTTTTCGAGACTACCGCCGATTACCGGGATCCTTTCGTGGCTAATCTGATTATGGGCAAGGGATGGATAATCTGGCCCCCAGTCCGATTCAGCTATAACACCATCAACTACAAGCTTCCCAGTCCCGCTCCCTCGCCGCCTACCCTTGTGAACATCCTGGGAACCGACGACCGGGGCCGGGATGTTCTGGCCCGGGTCATATATGGGTTCCGTGTCTCGGTACTCTTCGGTCTCACACTGACCCTGGTCTCATCCGTGATCGGGGTTTCGGTTGGAGCTTTCATGGGTTACTACGGCGGTAAACTGGATATACTCGGACAGAGATTCATCGAAGTATGGGGCAGCCTGCCCACCCTCTTTATTCTCATCATTCTTTCCAGCATCATCCAACCCAATTTCTGGTGGCTCCTGGGTATACTGCTGCTCTTCAGCTGGATGGGCTTCGTCGGAGTGGTTCGGGCCGAATTCCTTCGGGCCCGGAATTTCGAGTACGTTCTCTCGGCCAAGGCTATGGGACTCTCGGACGGGCTCATCATCTATCGCCATGTCCTACCCAATGCCATGGTTGCCACCCTGACTTTCATGCCTTTCACTTTGAGTGGAGCCATCACTTCACTCACGGCCCTGGACTTCCTTGGATTCGGACTGCCGCCCGGTTCCCCCTCTCTCGGCGAGCTGCTTGCCCAGTCCAAGGCCAATCTCCAGGCGCCATGGCTTGGGCTTTCCGCCTTCATTGTCCTGGCCCTCATTCTGGCCCTGTTGGTGTTTGCCGG
>JAUUYD010000509.1 GCA_030590585.1 Spirochaeta sp. | reverse complement strand
TATCGGGGTGAAGCTGATGTCAGTCTGCTTGAGCGTCCAAGGGCTTCACTTATCGATGCCGGAGGGTCGCTCTTTATCAATAGGGGATTGTTTCAGTTCGAAGAAGAATCTTTGAGTGTCATAATGCTTGAACTCAACCCCCTGACTATCGACTGGTTCACCGTCTACACCACTTTAGAGGATCGTTACGGAAGTCCGGTAGATATGAACCCGGGTAAGGCCTGGTGGGAAGACGGTAATACCAGATTGGCTCTGGAACGCCCATTAACGGTGAAATACCTGGATCTTAGTGTGTTTAAAGCGATAAAAACCGAAGAAACCGACCGAATTGCCTGGCGGGAGAAAGCCCGGGATGAATTTCTTGATGAGTTCTAGGTTCCTACTCGGCCGGGCTGCCGTTTCGGCTATTTATTTATCATTGACATTGGCTGGATGCGGCCCTTCTTCCCTGCAGATTTTAGATCTGGATGTCGCCGGTCATGAACTGACAGTCGAAGTTGCCGACACTCAGGAAACCCGCAATCAGGGATTGATGGACCAAAAATCGCTGGAAGAAAATACTGGGATGCTCTTTGTTTTCGAAAATGAATCACGTGTGTCATTCTGGATGAAGGATACAGATATTCCCCTGTCCATCGCCTTTATTGCCGCTGATGGAACAATAAGGCAGATTGAGGATATGGAACCTGAAAGTCTGGCTTCGGTATCTTCTTCCAGGAATGTTCTTTACGCCCTGGAAGTGAATCAGGGCTGGTTTAATCAAAACGGCATAGTTGTCGGAGACCGTGTGGATATTTCGGCGTTGAGAGGGAATCCTTAAAAAGGACTGAGTTCCGCTTCTCCGCTGCCGTCTTCATCAGGCTCATTACTGAGTATTTCCACTTTCCGTTCAAATCCTTCCAGTTCATCTTCCAGACTTTTGGATAGTACAACTCCCTCGTCAAAGAGGGCCATGGCTTTTTCCAGAGGCACTTCCCTGTCGCGTATCTGTCCGGCCAGTTTTTCCAGATGGCTCAATTTTTCCTCGAATCCTTTCATCATTGCTCCCTGCTGCTGTGCAGCTTTGTAATCTGTGCTTCCGCCCCGCCATGGGCGAAATCCAGCTTGATTTCATCATTCTCACTGAGCTGGGAGGAATCGGTGATGCTGAATCCCGTTTTATTCAAGGACACCCGGGCATAACCGCGTTCCATCACCGCTCTCGGTGAGGCATCCTCAAGGGAGCGCCCTGCCAGCTCAAGGCGGCGCCTTAAAGGGGTCAGGCGGTCAAGGGCCGCCCGTTCCAGTTCTCTACGCGTCTCATCACTTCCCCTCATGGATTCTTCCAGGCGGCTTGTACACAGGCGTGTAAGTTCTCGAATACTGAAGTTTTGAAGACGGTTTCCGGCTGCTTCCAGCCTGGCGCGAATCATACCCGCCGCCTCTCTGCGAAACCCCCGGGCCCGGAGAAGAAGATCCTCCGAGCGGTCGCTTACCAATTCGGCAGCGGCCGAGGGTGTTGCCGCCCGGATATCCGCCGCCAGGTCGGTCAGGCTGATATCAATTTCATGCCCCACACCGCTGATTACAGGCAGCGGACACGCAGCTACGGCCCGGACAACAACTTCCTCGTTGAAAGCCATCAGGTCTTCAAGAGAACCGCCCCCCCTGGCAATTATAAGAACATCTCCGAGTTTATAGGCCGCTGCCCTGCGTATCTGGGCGGCTATTCTCTGCGGAGCTTCAGACCCCTGTACCGGGGTGGGCAGCACCGTTACCAATGGGGCGGCGGACCGCCGGGAGAGTACCTGAAGAATGTCTCTGACAGCCGCACCTGTGGGGGATGTTACTACCGCCACCCGGCGGGGGTAGGGAGGCAGTGATTTCTTTCTGTCCTGGTTGAATAAACCCTCGGTAGCCAGGGCCTTTTTTCGTCTCTCAAGAGCTTCCAGAAGAGCCCCTCTGCCGGCAGCCCTGATGTTATCCACAATAATCTGATAGGAACCCCGAGGCGCGTAAACATCAATTTTACCGGAAACCACCACCTGCATGCCGTCCCGGGGCTTTTCTTCCACCCTGCCGGCCCGTCCCCTGAAAAGGGCCGCGGAAATGACGGCAGATGAATCTTTCAGGGTGAAATATATATGCCCTGCCCCTGAAGGCCTGCAGTTGGATATTTCACCTTCCACACTGATTGATGGAAAAGTATCCTCCAGCTGCCCCTTGATGGCTTGAGTCAGTTCACTTACAGACCAGATGGGCCGTTGGTCACTGTCGAACATCACTTACTCTCCTTCCAGCTCGGCAAGGGCGTTATGCAGTCCTTGAGCGGATAATGCGCAGTCCATCATAGCGGCCCAGAATACCTTGATTGAGGATTTTTCCGGGATACGGATGATGTAAACCAGAACCTGCAGGCCTTCGGAGGTAGTTCCTGCCAGAGCCCACGAACCGAAATCCCGGGACGACCAGCTGTCTCCAAGAAGGTTTTCGGCGAGTCCCTCGGGAAGCTCACCGGGAATAC
>JAUUYD010000374.1 GCA_030590585.1 Spirochaeta sp. | reverse complement strand
TCGCTCATGCAGCCTTGCTCGTTCCTCGGCTCTCGCCTCCGGTACGACCCTTGATCCGAGTGAGAGTAGGGAAGGGTTCATACCCCGCGGCTTGCCACAGGATGCATGGCCGAGCAGTTGCGAAGCAACGACCAAGCCGCGGAAGGGAGTCGCCAGCGGCGACTCCGGGTTCCAGGGCTCTGCCCTGGGGTATGATACCTTTCATATTCAATTGGTTTACTGAAGCGAAAGCCGCCTCCTTTTTTGGGGGTGGTTGTTCATGTACCCTCAAGTATAACAATGGGGGTATGTAAACCATTTTTTACCCCCGGAGGATAACTTGAGAAATCTGAATAATCCAGTTGTTATTTTTACGGGAAAATCTGAATTGGCACCTGAATATGCGACGGAGTTTGCGGCAGGGGCTGATTTAAAGGCTGATCTGAGCTCTTCGGTAAGTGTTGAACCTGGAGACCGGATTATTATCCCAACAGGAATCCGCCTTGCCATACCGAATGGCTGGGAAGCTCAGGTGCGGCCAAGATCCGGTCTGGCCTTTAAAAAAGGCGTTACTGTCCTGAACAGTCCCGGCACTATCGATGCCGATTATCGAGGTGAAGTTAAGGTAATGCTCATCAATCTCGGCCGCGAGACTGTGAGTATCAATCCCGGCGAGCGCATCGCGCAGCTTATAATTGCTGAAGTCTCAACTGCTGAATTCAATTTCGCAGAAAAGCTTCCCTCAACAGACCGGGGTGATGGAGGATTCGGATCCACCGGCACATGAGAGTCTCCATATTGCCATGGTGCATTCTGACTATAACGATACTCCTTTTACACTCATGTACCACTTTAAATGATCAGCCTGTTGAACCGGAGCATGCTGATTTCTCAAACAACTCGGATAACACTGTTCAGTCGCATCCTTCAGATCCGGAATTATTCCCGAAAAAACAAAATATCACTATTGATACAATTTATGACTCAGAAAAAGCCATCGATCCTTTCAGTGATGTTGCAGGGCTCTGGTATGAGGGCCTGGCTGAAGAAGCCAGAGCTCGATTTATGTCGGCAGACGTCAAGCTCCTCAAAGAATCTTCACGAAGTGATGAGTGGTTTTTCTGGAGAGGCCGCTTGTTTGTTCAGAGCTGGAGCGGTTCTGCGTTGGGATTATCAGGTGAAAATGTTTCTGCTTTACTGAGTGATGGTGATGATATCTGGGCCGGGACATGGACCGGAGGTTTAATTCGATTATCTGAGCCATTGGGAACTCACACAGTTTTTGATCCAGGGCTCCCATCCCTCGCTGTTAGAACTGTAAACCGGATTACCAGTAACGGGGATAGAATCTGGATTGTGCGTTATGGGTCCCTGGAGCATTATGATAAAAGATCCGGTAAATGGTCGGTTGAACAAAATCTTCCGGTGTCTGAACGTATTCAGGATATCAGTTTTTTCGATGGGAATATGTATCTTGCCACACTCGGCCATGGACTCTGGGTTAAGAAAAAACGCAGCTGGGAGAGGATCCAATATCCCGGGTTATTTATCAACAGGCTTGAGACAGGAAGTGATGGAGAACTTCTTGTCTCAACAATGGATAGAGGTTTGTATATTTATAAATCTGATGCAGCTCAATGGTCCCAACCGCCGCCGGGACTGCTGAGGGAAACCAATGTTACTTCCATGATGAGGTTTGATAATCACATTTTCGGGGGTACTTACGGGAAAGGGGCCTATATCTGGGACACCGACTCTACTGAAGTTAAATATTTCGGAGCTGAACAACTTGGTGATCCCTGGGTTCTTGCCGTTTCCGAATCCGGCGGCCGATATTTTTTCGGAACCTTCGGAGCCGGACTCAATTCACTGGATGCGGAGTCGGGTACATGGGACAGAATTGGTCTTGCAGAGGGGATTCCTTCGGCTGATATCGCAAGCCTCATAAGCGATGATAATGGAAACCTCTGGGCCGGAACCCTCGGTGGTGGTATTATCAGGATATCCAGCGGAATATACGGTGATTAGAAGATACCCAACGCTTAACAGGTATATTACCTCAGAATTCCTTTTCTCCTTTCTGGTGAGTTTTCTCTTTTATTTTCTTGTTTTTTTCTTGAATCAGTTGCTGCTGATGGCTCAGGGTATTCTTGCTAAAGGGATACCAATCGGATCGGTTCTTCTATTAATGCTGTATTCATTACCATCTTTTATCACTTTGTCGGCTCCATTTGCCACATTGACGGCATCCCTGATGGCTTACGGGCGATTCTCTTCAGATAATGAAATTCTGGCAATGAGGAGCGCCGGTTTCAGACGATTTTCAATTTTCAAACCTGTACTGATACTCGGTATAGCTATCTCTCTGATTTCCTTCAGCATTAATGATGTCCTTCTTCCTGCCGGTACAAGAGCTTTTCAAAAATTATGGATTGAACTCAGTTTGACACATCCGGGGCTGGAACTTGAAGCATATTCGGTTCGTACATACAGACAGTCCATACTTGTCACCGGCGCAATTGATAATCAGGGCATCCATCCCATGATTATTATTGAAAGAGATAATTCCGGTAATAGAAACTCCATAATGGCCCGGTTGGCGTCTCCCGAAATCCGTGGAAAAACCGGAGAGTTTCCAGGTTTCAGGATGCACGAAGTTTTTTCTCTCAACCCGGATTCACGAAATCTTGATGAATGGACCTGGAGCGTTGCTGACTTTATGGATTACCGTCTGATTACCGGTAATTCAACTATATTGGATCAACAGGCAGGCCCGGCAAATATGCGTGTAATGGCGATACACCAGGTAATTACGGAGAAAACCGCACGTCATAAAGAACGCCTGTTATCACATCGGATCAGACTTGAACAGATTCGACTGGATCTGGCTTTGCAGTATGCGGCCTTGACATATGGAAATAACAAGCAGCGTAATGCAGCGTTACCCATTGTGAAACGTAAATCAGCTGAAGTTTCCGAAATGGTGGTATCCAGGCCTGTCGACCATTCGCTGCAGATTTGGAAGCTTGAATTCTATCAGAAATTCGCTATTCCTTTTGCCTGTCTCCCATTCGTTGTTCTGGCCTTTCCTCTGGGATTGAGTGCTAAAAGAAGCGGGCGGGCTGTCGGATTCTTTATTGGTTTGCTTTTAACAACATTTTACTGGAGCCTTTTAGTTCTCGGCCGTTCGTTGGGATTGAGAACAGAGATATCTCCATTTCTGGTCATGATTGTGCCGGATCTACTGCTTCTGGGTGCCGGTATCATCCTATATTTCCGGAGGTCCGGTGCATGAAAATGTTTCGTAAAATGCTGCTGAAGGAGTTCCTTCCATTTCTGCTTCTGGGAATACTTTTTTTCGGGCTTATACTTGTTCTAGCAGATATTTTCACCAATCTCTGGCGCTATCTGAACAGGGATATACCATTTTCCCAGGCAATAATTGTTAGCTTTCTGTATGCGCCCAAGGCATTCACCTATGCACTGCCCATTGGGTCGATGTTCGCTGCGGCATTTGCCCTGGGCAATCTTGGAGCCAGGAATGAGTTGATTGCAGTATTTGGATCAGGCGTTCCATTGATTCGTTTTGTTTTACCCATTCTCATTGTAGCAGTTTTGTTGAGTACAGGAGGGTTTATTCTGGAAGATCGCCTGGCCATACCGATGATGAAATTACGGAATCAGGTTTCAAAGGAACTCCTTGGCATTCAGGACTCAAAAAAC
>JAUUYD010000332.1 GCA_030590585.1 Spirochaeta sp. | reverse complement strand
GAAGACGAGGCTATTGCCCTTATCGGGGAAATCGAAGCTGAGGAACAAAACTGGGATGCTACCACCCTGATTTCTTCCCGCTTGTCCCGGCGTTACGATGTTCGTTCGGCACAAAAGAATATCGAGCAGCTGGAAAATGAAAAGGGACGAAGAATCTCTGACGGCCTAACCCCTGCTTTTGTCTTTAACTACGATTTTACTCCCACCTGGAATAATCCTTTCAATGACTCCTCCACACAATTAGATGGAGGAGAGCTCTATCTCGGTATTACTATGCCCCTGGACGGTTTTATTCCCAATTCCAAAAAGAGCCTGGCCATCCGGGAAATGTCCGACAAGCTTACAGCAGCGGAACTCCGATTGGCAGACTCACTCCAGGCCGGAGCTATTGAAATAGAATCCGCCGTCAGGAACTTAAACAAATCAGCTTCAACTCTCCGTTCTCTGGAACTCAATGTGGAACTGGCCATGGAATCCTACGATCTTGTATCCCGATCCTACGATGTGGGAGAAGCCGATTATCTTCAGGTACAAACTGCTGATGACGAGATGAACACAGCACGTATCCAGCTCGTTAATGAAAAATTCAATTATTCAGCAGCCCTCCAGGACCTGGACTTCGCCATTGCCAGTACCCTGGATATCAATGCTACGCCAATAGAGAAGGAAGGATCCAATGAATAAAAAGACAATCGTACGAGCCGGGATGGTCCTGGCTGCTGTGGCGATCATCATCATCGTCACTCAATTAGTAAAACAATCGGGTGGTACCGTGGAATTAGAACAGCCTGTCCGTCCTGTTAAAACCATGCTCATTGAAAACACACCAGCCCAGTTCCGGCGGGTGTTTCCGGGTAATCTGCAGGCTTCAGAAACTGCTGATCTTGCTTTTATCACCTCCGGAGACCTGAAAGAGTTCCCGGTTAATGAAGGAGATATGCTGAAAAAAGGTGATTTGATTGCCCGGCTTGATGCCCGGGATGCCCAGAGTACCTTTGATGCCGCTCAGGCTGATCTTACCCTGGCCAAAGCTGAACTCGATCGGAATCAGACGCTCTTCGATGAAGAACTCATCTCAGAGGCGGAGATGGATATCAAACGCCGAACCTTTGATGTTTCCATGGCTTCCTACAGAACGGCATCCAAGGCTGTGGAGGACACCGAGATAAGAGCACCCTTTGACGGTATAGTGGCCAAACGCTTCGTTGATAATTTCGAGAAAGTTCAAGCAGGACAATCCATCGTTACCTTCTTCAACCCCACAGGTATTGATATTACAATCGATGTACCAGAGTCGGTGGTGAGCCTGATCCCCCATTATTCCTCTGAATTGACCGCCGTTTTCGAGCAGAACCCGAAGACCTCTTACCCCTTAACCATCAAAGAGTTTGCCACAGTGGCGGATCAATTCACTAAAACCTATGCACTCACTCTCAATATGGACCGACCAGAGGACATCCTCGTCCTGCCGGACATGACTGTCACGGTAAATGTGGACTTTACCCGGAAGGCTGTTATCGAGGACGAGGATTTCCTGGTACCCTCCACAGCCATCGTCTACGATGTGGAAACAGACGGTTCGGTCATATGGATTCTTGATAAATCATCCATGACGGTGAATCCCAGAACAGTGATAGCAGACCGAACCCAGGGCGGTGAGATTATCATCCTCGGCGGCCTGGAAGTCGGAGACACCATTGTCACCGCCGGCGGCGGCTTCCTGAACCCGGACCAGAAAGTCCGGATCTTTGAGCAGTGAGCGAAGGCGTATGAATATCGCTGAATATGCCATCGAAAAAAAGGTGGTAATGTACATTCTGATGATGGTCCTCCTGGTGGGAGGCCTCATCAGCTTTATGAATTCGGGAAGACTTGAGGATCCGGAATTTACCATCCGGGATGTTAAGATTATAACGCTCTACCCCGGAGCCACACCGGCGGAAGTGGAAGAAGAGGTTTCGGATCTTATCGAAAGCGCGGCACAGAAGATTCCTCAGGTGGAATGGGTGGAGTCCGAATCGTCCAACGGCAAGTCCGAGATTACAGTGACCTTCTTCCAGGGTATCGACTCCGAATCATATCGGCAGCTGTTCGACGAACTCCGTCGAAAAATAACCGACGTCCAGTACCGGCTCCCACCAGGAGCCCAAACTTCATTGGTTAACGATGACTTCGGGGATGTCTTCGGTATTTTTTACGCCGTCACCGGTGAAGGATTCACCGATAAGGAGCTCTACGATTTCTCCGAAGATCTCCAGAAAAAACTTCTTCTGGTATCAGGTGTCTCCAAGGTAGATCTTTGGGGCTTCCCCACAGAAGTCATCTATGTGGAGATTCCCCGATCCACAATGGTGGACATGAAATTCTCCCAGGACACCCTTATCAGTATTATTCAGGACCAGAATCTGGTTGTTGAGGCAGGAGATGTTGTTGTAGGTGACGAGCGTCCTATTTTCCGGGTGACCGGCGACTTCGATTCTGTAGAAGCCATCGGGAGCATTCGTATCCCCTCGCCTGACAGCGGCGGGACGACACAGATATACCTGTCGGACATCGCCGAAATTTATCGTGATTACGAGGAACCTCGAACCAGGTTGCTCCGGTTCAACGGCCGTCCGGGTATCGGTGTAGCGGTATCGGCCATCACAACTGAGAATGTCGTGGTTGTAGGAGATCGATTAAACGAAGCAATCTATGAGATCCTGGAATCCACACCCATCGGAATCGAAATCGGCACCATATACAACCAGCCGGACTCGGTAAATACATCGGTGAATAATTTCGTTTTGAGTCTCTTTCAGTCGGTGGCCATCGTTGTCGGACTGCTGGTGATTTTCATGGGGGTACAAAGCGGCGTCATTATCGGCTTCATGCTTATTCTCATCATCGCCGGTACCCTGCTAATCATGTTCGTTTTCAACATTACCCTCCAGAGGATTTCCCTGGGAGCCCTTATCATCGCCATGGGGATGCTGGTGGATAACTCCATTGTCATCACCGACGGTATCCTGACACGGATGCAGAAAGGCATGAAGGTGAAAGACGCTTCCATGGCCGTGGTGGCCCAGACCATATGGCCCCTCTTCGGCGCCACGATAGTGGCCATCTTCGCCTTTGCCGCCGTGGGGATGTCTCCCGATGCCACTGGGGAATACACCCGAACCCTGTTCCAGGTCATCATTATCTCACTGACCCTCAGCTGGTTCCTGGCCATAACGGTTAACCCCCTTATCTGTGTTCAGTTCATGAAGATGAAGGATCCTTCCAAAAAGAAGAAGATCAATATCAAAATACTCGAAAAACTTAAAGCCGGGGCCAAGACCAAAGTCAAGGCAAAAGTGAAATCTAAAACCGAAAGTGGGGAATCCGGCGGTGGATTCATGGGGTGGTACAAGAGGATGCTTGCCGGAAGCATGAACCACCGATGGGTTACGTTAGGAGTCCTTGTGGGCCTTCTATTCCTCGCCTATTACGGCTTTGGTAAGGTAACCCAGGCCTTCTTCCCGAGTTCCGGTCAGCCCCAATTTCTCGTGGATTACTTCATGGCCGAGGGTACGGATATCCGTACCACCGAGCGGGAAGTTATTACTATCGAAGAATATCTTATGGACGAAGAATTATTCCCGGAAATCCGTTATGTGAGCAGCTTCGTCGGGGCCTCACCACCCCGATTCCAACTCACCTTTGCACCGGAATCCCCCAATCCACGCCTCGGTCAGTTCCTTATCGAAGTATACGATCCAACTACCATCCCCGATGTTCTCGGGAGAATCCAGACCTACCTCGATGAGAACTATCCCCAGGGAACCTCTCAAGCCTACCGCTTCCAGCTCGGCCCGGGAGCCAAGGGTCTGATAAACGCCAGATTCAGCGGACCGGATCCAGATGTGCTTCGAGCAATTTCTCTCCAGGTGCGGAAGATTTATTACGAAACCGGCAACGCCGTAGCCATTAAGGATGACTGGGGCGACAGGGCTAAAGTAATCCGGGCCGAT
>JAUUYD010000449.1 GCA_030590585.1 Spirochaeta sp. | reverse complement strand
GCATTATGACACTCAAAGATTCTTCTTCGAACTGAAACAATCCCCTATTGATAAAGAGCGACCCTCCGGCATCGATAAGTGAAGCCCTTGGACGCTCAAGCAGACTGACATCAGCTTCACCCCGATAGTTGAACCAGCTGTCCCCGGATAGAAGGCTTTTCACCTCATCGGGGCCCATTCCAAGGGTAATGCCGTGATAAGACCGGGGAATCGAGACTTCCCCGGTGGATTGGGAGCCGGTGGTTTGAGCCCCCGCCGCCTGGAGTAGAATAACCAGTAAAAAAACCAGGGATAAGCTGCGTTGAATAAACTGTAGATTACGCCGAGAGAAGGTCATCCACTAATCATATCGGCAAATTCCACTTCAGATTAGAGTCTTTACGCTTGAAGCATCAGCCCGGCACATACATGATGCTTGTATGTCACAAAGAATTTCATTATTCCTGCTGAATTTTATAATGCTTACCCTCCTGGTAAATACAGTCATTGCAGCTCAGAACGATGAACGTATCAGTATCATCGAGTATGAGTTTGAAGATTACATACGGAATAGGAGAATGGAGGAAGAGGACCGCCTTCGGGGAAATGATTTCTCTTTCAAACCCGGTCTGGAAATTATTACGAATATCGAAGAAGTTGAAATCAGGTTCTTCGAAGAAAAAATCGGCAGAACACCCTGGGAGATGGACAATCTTGATGCAGGTGCCTACCGCCTGAGTCTGGAACGGACAGGATATGAGATTCTGGAGTTCTGGGTGAGTGTCAGAAATGACCGCCGGACGGTTGTTCTGGTTAATATGGGTGAACCTACTGGGACTCTGATTTTAAACGACCTCCCTCCCGGGGCTGAGGTGACTATTGACCGAGTTCCGGTGGAAGGCACCCGATTGACAGCTGCAGCTGGAAACCGCAGTCTCAAGGTAAGTGCCTTCGGCTGGGAAACAGTTCAGAGTACCATAGAAATTCCTTCGGGAGAGAGTCTTGAATGGCGTTATGACGGGAAGCGGAGAGCTTTTGAGCTGGAAACCCTGAAAGTCATACCCCAGGTTCTTCCCCCGGGTGATAAAAGGGGATTTCAGATCGAATGGGCTGCCGCCTCCGGGGGCAGTGCCGATATACGGATATTCACCCCGGACGGTGTTGAGACCGCGGTGATACCTTTCGCGGTATCTTCTTCCAATGGAAGAGTTTACTGGATACCTTCCGGGGATTTTGGCGATCTTCCCGAGGGAAAATATCGTGTCGTTGCCGGCGGTACAGGATACGATACAAGCGTTGATTCCACGGAAACATTTCTTTATCTGGATAGTCGATTCAAACGGGAACCCAGGCCTATATATACACCCCTTCCCGGGCTGCTGTACGCACCGGGTTCGGCCATGCTTCCCCGGGGAATCTGGCAGGTATCAACCGGGGCAGGAGTCAATATCGGAGATGGAATCCCTGTTGTGATAGGCTTACGTTTTTCTCCGGCTTCCCGTCTGGAGTTCAGCGGCAGGTTCACCATGACTGCCAGGGATCCCTTTGATACGACGAGTGTCGGGTTTTCCTTTTCCGGCTCATGGAGGGCAAACCCGAAGAGCGGCCCCTATTCTGTCAATCTGGCTTTGTTGTTCTCATATGACGGCTATACTGCTGACTTCGGACAAATACCCGGAACGAATCCCGGGATTGCTTTACCAGGTCTGCAATTCTCTGTTCCCATGGAATATGAACTCGGAAACTGGAACTTTGTATTCTCCCCGTCGGCTTACCTGACATTCCTGGGCGGTGATGATGGAGAATGGCGATTTAAAGGTCCGGCACGACTGGCAGCTTCCATCGGTGGGGGCGTTTATTACGAGAACGGCCGATTTCTGCTGGGGGCCTCGGCGGCGGTAAGAGGGCCCGATTACCCTCAGGGGTTTCTGGACTATACGGTATGGAGCGGTTTAGAGGGGCGATTCGATCTTCCCGGGGATGCCTCTTACCTGGCAGCTTATACGGGGGTACGAACCCTGGAGGCCGATCCGGTCTTCAGCCTGGGAATTGAGTTCGGAGTTATTCGTTAGTTATTCTTTTTATCTGAGCCAGAAATACAGTACCAGTCCCAGTCCGATAATTATGAGGGCACTGAGAATCCAGTATCGGGATGACGGCCAATTCGGCCATCCACCCGAGGCCCTGCTGGATTTCACCGAATCAGGCCTCTTTGCGGTGAAGTTCTTCTCATCGGGGCTTTTTTCAGCCATGTATCCGCATATCGAACATCCAATCTCGAAGTCTTCCGGTCCACCCTCTTTACCGCAGCGCGGACAGCGGATACCCAGAAAAGACCGGCCGCAGCCGGGGCAGGAATCCGAGTGTCCTTTTACTTCTGTACCGCAGGCTTCACAGTAAAAGGCATTTTTCATCGATTAGAGCCGCTCATAAGCCCAGATGGTTAAGTCATCATCCTGAGGATCTTCCAGGAGGTGGGAAAAATAAATATAACCTGTTTCCTCACCCACCCGATGGCTGTAGAATTCATCGAATTCAGCAAAGTGTTTTATCAGAAAATCTACAATCTTTTTGTCTACCTTAACTCGGTTTGCTGTACCGCCGGATTCATCCGGGATAATGCGGAAGACTTTTTCTACCGAAGCCAGGGCCATTACCGTATCTTCACAAGTCCCTTTCAGGCTGGAAAAATCAAAATGCAGAGGCTTACCGATGGTGAGGTCGCAGCGCCTCTCAAGGATGTAAGATCCCTTGCTCATAACAGCTTCTATGACATCATCAATGCGCCGGGGATCAAACTCCTCGTTATCCTGACTCGCATTAATCTGTTTATATATCGAACTGTCCTTTTTAACCCGCAGATTATCTTCATCCAGCGCCGCGTTGATCAGATCTTCAGTATTCTCTGCTTAATAGAGTTCTCCAACCCTCTCCTGGGGTTTTATGTATTCATAACTGGCCTGAATCAATTCCTGATCTTTACCGATCATGGATCTTGGACAATCACTGTATTTAATAACCTCGAAATTCTTATCCCTGAGTATATGATGGGCCTCTTCGATACCGTCAGTGTAGAGGAAGAGGATATCGCCGCGGTTCAGACTCCCTTTAACTTCCTTGTACATTGTCGGATTCATCTCAATCATT
>JAUUYD010000084.1 GCA_030590585.1 Spirochaeta sp. | reverse complement strand
GATACGGGGGCCGGTTTAACCTGATAAAGGATGTAGATCCCGATATTCTAAACCTCTACACTGTAAGATTCATCCTCCAGCCTCTTGTAGAAAACTGCATACACCATGGTTTTGAACCGATGGAAGGTCCCGGAACGGTGAAGATTTCCGGAATCCGTGACGGAGAACGTATCACGATCACAGTAGAGGACAATGGTATTGGTATGGATTTAAAGACATTGAAGAATGTGAACTGGCAGCTGTCCGGAAGATCCACAGGGGAACATATAGGCCTTAAAAATGTCCACGACCGAATCCATCTTCACTTCGGTGAATCTTATGGAATGCGGGTGGAACAAGTTACCAACGGTGGAACCAGAGTGATTCTGGAACTTCCGGCCCTTGAGTGGGAGCCGCGTTCCTTCCACGCATGGGACGATACCAAGTACGCTTTTCTTGAAAATGATTAATACAGCATTCTGAACACATATTTTCCGAAAAAGGTTAAGAAAACTGAAATTTTAATAAAAACTTACCCCTTTCAAACCGCTTCTTGAGGGTTAATACTGATTTATCAAACCAAATAGGAGAAAGGTAAATGAAAAAAATTCTTATCTTTGCTATCGTAGCGGCTCTCATTGCACCAGCTGTCTTCGCCAACGGCGGGTCAGACAAAGCAGATGACGGAATCACTATTGCGTTCTGTTTTCAGGATCTGGAAACAGAATTCTGGGTTGCCGGACATAGCGCAATCACAGAAACCCTGGCAGCTCAGGGAATCAAGGTTATTGAGAAAAATGCCAATGAAGATGCAAATCGTCAGCTCGAACAGGTAAAAGATGTCATCGTTCAGGGCGTAGACGGCGTCATCATCATCCCCCAGGATGGAGAAAGTGCCGTAACCATAGCCAAAGAATGTAACAGTGCCGGAGTACCCATTGGTGTGTTCAACCGGCCCCCGGCAGACAAAAGTGCCGACGCTCTTGTTGTTGTAGCCAATAATGAGGCCATTGCAGAACAGGCTGTTGAGTACATAGCTCAGGAAGCTATGAAACTCGGCCGGAAAGTAACACCTGCAATCATGGTTGGAGACCTGGGTGATCCCAATGCAGTCGGCCGCAGGAAAGGTTTTTACAATGTAATAGACAAATATCCCGATCTCTGGACCGGCGCCCCCATTGAAATCCCCACCAAATGGGATTCCAATACCGCTTTAGCCAATCTTCAGAGTGCCATGCAGGCCAATCCTGACATCGACTTCCTCTTCACTTCTTCAGACTTCCTCTATCCGGTTATCAAATCTGTTTTAGCCCCTCTGGGTAAATGGCAGAAAATCGGCGATGATGGTCACATCCTTCTTGCCGGACTGGACGGAGATAAGACAGCATGCGGGCTGCAAAAAGACGGTTATGTAGATGCTACCGGAGTTCAAGACGATTTTGCCGAAGCTCAGATGCTTCTTGATGCCATGCTGGCCGCTATCGAAAATGGCGAAAAAACACCTAACGAGTGGTTGTATGATGATGGTTTCGCACTTACCCAGGCCAATATGGGCGAGCGGGAAATGGATATGTGGGGATGTAAAATTCTCGCAGGTAAATAATTCCAAATTGAGTTAAAGTAATTAAAACTTGGTTTCGGGCGGATGATCTTCCGCCCGTACATTCCGGCTCGTACAGATAAGTACGGGCCGGATTCATGTGGAGGTATCAGAAGTGTCCCAGGTCGATCAGTTGAATACAGGACGGATCGGAAGTGTGAAAATATTGGGGAGGAAACTGCTGTTATCAGAGTTTTTTGTTCTGTATCTTACCATTTTCTATCTGCTTGTTTTATTCCCATTCATTCCCAAGGTGTTCAGCCCATACAACTTAAAAAACGTATTATCCAATACCTGGCCCCTGCTGGTAATTGCCATCGGACAAACCTTTGTTCTTATCACCGCAGGGATTGATTTATCACAAACATCTGTTATGGCTTTATCCAGTATAATGGGTGCCGTAATAATGACCTCGGAAGCAGACCCCGTATTATTATCAAAAAGCCCTCTCTGGGGAAGTTTACTTACAGAAAATGGCGGTTTGTTTGCCGGTACAGGATTTGCTCTTCCTGCCGGAATACTGGTAATGGTGTCAATTGGAATTATGATTGGTCTGATCAACGGCTTTTCCGTTGCAAAGCTTCGCATGCCGCCTTTTATCGTCACCCTTGTCTCTCAGATGCTCTTTGCCGCCGTGGCTATCTGGCTTTCAAAAAGTGAAAACATCCGCCATCTTCCGGAAAGTTTCAGCCGCATGGGCCGGGGGAATTTCGGACCGATACCTATCGCCATGATAATCGCCGTCATCATCGCTGTCTCAGCCCATCTGCTGATGAGTAAAACTCTCTATGGACGGAGGCTCTATGCCACCGGTATTAATCCAAGAGCAGCCAGAATATCAGGGGTACCCACAGCAAAAATCATAATCGCAGCTTATGCACTCAGCGGATTTTGTGCGGCGGTGGGCGGCATGCTGTATTCAGCACGCCTGGAGCAGGGCCGGCCAACCCTGGGCGGTACATTGTTACTGGATATTATCGGTGCCAATGTTATCGGCGGGATAAGCCTGGCAGGAGGAAAAGGAAAAGTACTCTGGACCATTTTCGGTGTTGTTTTCTTTATATTCCTCTCCAATACATTAAACCTGCTGAATCTGAGATTCTTCATTATTGATATAGTAAAAGGTCTTGTCATTCTTCTGGCAGCCATCTTGGATGTGGTTCGGTCGCAATTGGCTTTGCGGCATTCAGGAGGTAAGGCGTAATGGGTATCAAACTTAAATTTGACAATATCCGAAAACATTTTTTCGGAGTTACAGCCCTGGATGGCGTCTCTTTTGAAGTTGAAGAGGGACACACCATCGGTCTGATAGGAGAAAACGGAGCGGGAAAGTCCACCCTGATGAACATACTCGGAGGCGTACTGCACCCGGATGGCGGAAAGATGAGTTTGGATGGTGAAGTATACCTCCCCTCCAATCCCCGGGAAGCTACCCTGCAGGGAGTTGCCTTTATACATCAGGAACTCAATCTGTTTACCAACCTCACCATCGCTGAAAATATCTACATCGACAGCTTCCCGAAATTACACAAAACCTCTCTGATCGACAAAAAGAAAATGAATGGGTCACTGAAAACCCTGTTAAAAACTCTGGACCTGAATTATTCACCATCAACAACAGTGGAGAATCTGGCCCCTGGAGAACGGCAGCTGGTTGAAATTGCCAAAGCCCTCCACTCAGATGCTTATTTGATTATTTTTGATGAGCCGACAACTTCTCTCACAGCCAGGGAAACTGAGAAACTTTTCTCAATTCTGGAGCGGCTGAAAAACGAAGGCCGGACTATCATCTATATTTCCCACATCCTGGGAGAGGTAAAGCGCATTACCGACGATATCGTCGTCCTCCGGGATGGGAAAGTCACCGGCAGCAGCGAAACCGCCACAACAAAGATACCTGATATGATCCGTTTAATGGTAGGACGGGAACGGGACAGTATGTTTCCCGAAAGAACTTCCAAACCCACAGACACTACAATTCTGAAAGTTGAAGGTTTATCCCAACCCGGTATTGTCGGAGATGTCAATTTTAAGGTTCATCAGGGAGAAGTACTCGGAATCTTCGGTCTGATGGGATCAGGCCGAACAGAGATGGCGAGAATGCTTTTCGGAGTGGATACCTACCGCTCGGGAACAATCAGCATTGACGGCAAGCAGCTTCCGAAAAATACCCCGCGGTCCTGCATTGAACGGGGAATGGCCTTTGTTACCGAAGACCGGCGGGAAGAAGGTCTTCTGATGAATGTGGCAATTACAGAAAATATCGGCCTGGTAAGTCTACCGGACTATTGCCGAAACCTGGTGAAATGGGTGGATGCGAAAAAAATGAATACTGAAGCCGGTATTATCGGTGATTCCCTGAAACTCAAAGCTGCGGATATACGCAAGCAGCCGGCGATGAGCCTGAGCGGAGGTAATCAGCAGAAAGTGGTTATCGGAAAATGGCTGATGACAAAACCAAGGCTCCTGATAATGGATGAACCCACCCGGGGTATCGATGTTGGAGCAAAATATGAAGTTTACAATATCATGGACCGTCTGGCCGCCGATAACTCAGGCATCCTGTTTATTTCTTCCGAAATCGAGGAGCTGATCGGGATAGCAGACCGTATCATCGTAATGAGCCAGGGCGAAATTGTGAACGTATTTGAAAAGAAAGATTTTGATGTAACAGCTCTTATGGCAGCTGCATTCCGAGAGGCTGTAGCATGAAAAACCGAAACTGGCAGAGATCCTTCCTGAAAAATACAACCTTTATTTTGTTTGTACTGCTATTCCTTATCTTCGGTATAATCGCACCGAGATTTCTCTCCTTAAAAAACCTGGAGATTATACTGTCCAACAGCTCCTACATTGGAATTATCGCTGTGGGAATGACATTCGTTCTCCTTACCGGTGGTATCGATCTTTCAGTAGGATCCACAATGTACCTTTCAGCTGTTGCCAGCGGAACACTTATTGCCGCCGGTTGGCCCATAGCGGCCACCATTGCGATAAGCCTCATCATCGGAATTGTCATGGGTTATGCTAACGCTCTGATTATCACCAGATTGAAGATTGTACCCTTTCTCGCCACCCTGGTTACCATGACCGTCGGCCGTGGAATCGGCCTGCTGATTACAAAATCGGTACAGGTGGATTTTCCCGACTCCATCACGTTGATGAGCACCATAAAGGTATTTGGTTTTATCCCCCTGCAGATCTTCATTTTCGCCCTGGTTGTTATCGCAGCCATGACATTCCTCCGTCTGACAAAAAGCGGCCGACAGCTGTATGCCGTTGGAAATGATCCCCTTGCAGCCGAACGGGCCGGAATCCGAACTCGCCCCCTTATTTCCAGTACCTACATTATCAGTGGTTTTTTTGCCGCTTTGGGCGGATTTATTTCCATCACTCAGATTGGCCGGGTAAGTGCCGGATTCGGTTCCGGGGATGAATTTGACGCCATTGCCGCTGCCGTTCTCGGCGGGGCCAGCCTTATGGGCGGCGTTGGTTCAATCTTCCCGGGGACAGTTCTTGGTACCGTCATGATTCAAATGATTCAGGCCGGACTGGTGTACACCGCAGTCGATATTTACCTGCATCCTATTGTGATGTCCCTCATCATATTCTTTGCCGTTTTATTGGACAGTGTCCGTACAGGTCAGCTTAAGAAAATGGAACGCAGAACAATTATGAAAATTGCCAGCTGATGCGTTGGGCCGCAGTTCTTTCAATTATAATTGCAGGTTTGCTGACCTCTTGCGCCGAGCGTGTGGAAATTTATTACACGGCCAGTCTCAATGGAAATCTCCTCGGCTGTGATTGCTGGGGATATCCGGAAGCGGGCCTGGACAAGCGGGCCTGGTACCTGGATCAGAATCCCCTGCCGGCGAATGCACTGCTGGTAGATGCCGGCAATATACTGGAAGTCGGCCGGGATCCGGTACTCAGCGATTACATACTGAAAACCTATTCAGAATTGGGATATCACGCTGTAGCAGTGGGAACTAATGAACTCGCTGACGGTCCCGAATCCCTGCTGGAACGGGTAAAAGCCGGATCGTTTATTTCCCATAACATTGTATCCGAGCCCAATAGAACAGCGCTGACAGCAGAACCTCTGATTATTGATACTGAGACAGGGATTAAGGTGGCCGTAATATCCCTGGTAGATCCGGATTGGTTCAATCCATGGCTGGTTCGATTTAACGGTGCCCTGATTATCGAAGACCCCTTCGCAGTTCTGGCAGCCCAGCTGGAAATGGTTGCCGAAGCCGGTACCGATGCGATTGTGCTTCTGGCCCATGGAAGTGAAGAGTGGATTCGCAACCTGATGAATCAAGCAAATGACGTCGGAATTACAGCGGTGATTCTGGCCGGTGAAGAAAAACTTCTTGATGAAAAACTTCCTGGTGGTATACCCCTTGTCTCTCCGGGAGAAGAAGGTAATCGGCTTGGAATACTGGAGTTAAAACTGTTTAGCCGCCGGAATCCCTCATGGAAAAATGAGTTTATTGAATTTCATTATCTGGGCCTAGGTGATGAAACCGTAGCCGCTCGGGGAGCAGAGTACGCAGAATACCTTGATGCCAAAAGACCGAAGTAAATAATCGGTGTTAATTATCGGAGGAAAAAATGTCAGCCCAACTGGAAGGATTACGGATTTCAGTGCTGCTGGAACGGGGAGTTAATGAAACAGAATTTCATTACAGCCGTCTGCGCATGAAAGAGGCCGGTGCGGATGTTGAGGTTGTCGGTAACAGGGAGCTTGAATATACAGGTGAGAACCATGGAGTCATTCCTGCTGATATGACGATTGATCGGGTGGCTGCGTCAGACTTTGACGGGGTGATTATTCCCGGAGGCCTGGCCCCGGAGAAGCTGCGTCAGAACCCCGCTGTTGTTTCCTTTGTCCGTGAAATCTTCGAGAGAAACAAGGTTTGTGCGGCTATTTGCCACGGGCAGCAGGTATTGATTTCAGCCGGTCTGGTGAAAGGACGGGAAGCTGTTGCCGCCTGGAGTATGATGGACGATCTTGTCGCTGCCGGTGCAGTTCATAATCCGGAACTTCGGGCAGTACGTTCGGGCAATCTTGTAACTTCCCGTTTCCCTTTTGATCTGCCGAAATTCACAGCTCTCATACTTGAAGCCTTTTCTGAAATTGAGAATCGTCCTGTTCCGGAAGAATACGGTAACCGGCTCAAGGGTAAAACCTTCGGGATTGTCGTGGATGATGCAAGTAATGATATGCAGGTTTTCTACACTCAGTACCGTATTGAAGAGGAAGGGGGGAAGGCTTTGCTCCTGGGACGGGAGGAAGAGTCTGAAGTCAGTCTGGGGAACCATACCTGGGAGTGGGGGGATAACGGCGGGCACAGCGCCCGGGTGGACCGGGCACTGGAAGATACGGCAGCCAATACCGCCCATGATTTCCACTATGAGGAAAAACTCCAGGCGGTAAAGGCTTCGGAACTCGACGGTCTGATCGTTCCTGGAGGGCTTGGAACCTGGATGATCAGAGGTCATCAGGGACTCAATAAACTCATCAGGCAGATGGATGCGGATAACAAGCTCATCGTTGCCGTCGGACGTGGAGCCAAGGTTCTGTTATCCGCAGGCATTCTGGCCGGCAGAACTCTCACTTGCAGTCCTGAGATGCGGGACGATCTGATTTTTGCCGGTATTGATTACCGGGATGAAGCTGTGGTCCAGGATGGTAATCTCTTCAGCTGTCAGAGTACTGAAGATCTGCCTCTCTGGGGTCAACTCTGGATGGAATTACAGGAGTAAAAAATGATACAGGCAAATAACCCACTGAAGTACAGCTATTTTCAACTCACCTTCGGACAGCAGGAAGCCTACCTTGAGCCCCAAAAAAGTTATGAACGATTAAAAAAATACGGATATGATGCCATTGAAATCTGCCCGCCGAAAGGCCGATACGGATTGGGTGTTTCTATGGAAAATTACCTGAAATCTCACAAAAACCTGAAAGAAGAGTTCGGCCTTGAAGTATCCAATGTGAACGAATGCTGGGGTGAAATGTGGGATCCGTTCTCCCCGGTCTACAAAACCCTCACAGAGCAGAAAACCGCCGATTTGGCGGTCTCTGAAACGTCCTCAACTATCGATTTTGCCGCAGAACTCGGGGCATCATCAGTTACCATAGCCGTGGCAATCCATAGCGACATCACAGCAGAAAACGTTGGGGAGGCCACTCTTGTTGCCGTAGATGCCCTAAAAAGAATGGGAAAGTACGCCGCATCCCGAAACATGAAGCTGGTATTTGAAGCCACCAATCATCTGGAGATGGGTAAGTTCGTCAATACCGCCTCCAACCACAAAAGACTTATCGAAATGACCGGCCTTGATAACATTGGCATACAGCTGGACTGGTTTCATGTAAATCTGGAAGAACTCAGCCCGCTGGAAGCCCTGATGGATGCCCAGCCCTACCTCTGGCATCTTCATTTCAGGGATTCCAACTCACTCACACCCGGATACGGTAAGAACGACTGGCCCTCCATCATGCGGGGACTCAAGCGTACATACTATAAGGGGTATTGCACCATCGAATGTGCACCAATGGTTCCCGATCCGGACACCGCGGCCAGAGACGGTATAGAATACTTAAAACTCAT
>JAUUYD010000058.1 GCA_030590585.1 Spirochaeta sp. | reverse complement strand
TTCGGTGAGAACGTGCAGCAGAGAGTGAATTTTATCTGTAATTGCTGCGGCTGCTGCTGCGAAGCCATGATTGCCGCGCGGTAAATGTGTCAGCGCCTGCCCCGTCGAGGCCATGGCACTGGTTACCGCCAACGATCCGAAAAAACCGAATCGCAAGATAGCCCGCGTCCTGGATGATATCTGTCTGGGATGCGGTGTCTGCACAAGGGTCTGCGGGAATTCCAGCCTGATCCTTGTTCCCAGGGAGAAACGGGTATTCACGCCGGTTGACAGTGTTCATCGATCGGTACTGATGGCTATCGAACGCGGTAAGCTCCAGAATCTCATTTTCGACAACCGGCTGCTGGCCAGTCACAGGGCCATGGCCGCCATCTTCGGGGCCATACTGAGATTATCTCCGGTAAAACGGGTCATGGCCGGTGAACAGATGAAGTCCCGGTATCTTGTGAAACTGATCGACTGGTACAGGAAGCGGTCGGACACCTGATACTTTATTCCCAAGCGAAATGAGCGGAGTGAACAAGTTCATTCCTGAATGAGCGCAGGGAAAGCATGGTGTAATACCCCGCGGCCCTGACACAGGATGCATGGCCGAGCAGTTGCGAAGCAACGACCAGGCCCTGGGGTATTATACCATTCATTGAGTGTTCCTCACCTGTCTGAATGCCATCGGGGCCATCAAAATCTAGCCTATTCCTCCAATGGAAATATGCTTGGTCTCAAGGAATGCATCCATTCCCTCGGCTCCCAGTTCCCGGCCGCTGCCGCTTTCTTTCATTCCGCCGAAGGGGCAGTTGCTGGTTGAAGGTACCGCATCATTTACTCCCACTGAACCTGCTTCCAGGGCTTCTGAAACCCTGAAGGCCCGGTTCAGATCGTTTGTGTAGATGTAGGCCGCCAGTCCATAGGACGTGTCGTTGGCTTCTGTTATAACCTCTTCTTCAGAGTCAAAGGGCACCACAGGTGCGAGCGGGGCAAAACTCTCTTCAGTCATACAGACTGCATCTTTCGGCACATAGGCCAGGATGGTCGGTTCGAAATAGCTGCCGCCTTTTATATCCAGAGCTTTGCCGCCACAGATAAGGCGGGCACCCCTTTTCACGGCATCGTCCACCTGAGCCAGGGCAGAATCCAGCCCGACCCTGTCTATCAGCGGGCCCACATCGATGTTGTCTTCCAAACCGTAACCTGTCTTGAGAGCCGTAGTCTTTTCCGTCAGTCGTTCAAGAAATCCATTATAAATGCTTCTCTCCACATAGGTCCGGTTGGAAGCGATGCAGGACTGACCGCTGTTGCGGAATTTCGTGATGAGTACACCGTCTATAGCCGCATCGATATCCGCGTCTGAGAAGATGATGATGGGAGCATGGCCGCCGAGTTCAAGTGACAGGTTTGTCACGGTTTCGGCGGATTTCCGTATGAGTTGTTTACCGACGGCTGTCGAACCGGTGAAGGTCAGCTTGCGGCAGGCAGGATTATTCAGGAATTCATCAACGATTTCAGCGGCGGGGCCCAGCACAAGCTGGAAAACACCTCGTGGAATACCCGCTTCATCAAGGGCTTTGGCCATGGCGATTGATGCCAGAGGCGACTTTCCCGAAGGGCGGAGAACTACCGGACAACCGGCGGCCAGGGCGGGTGCAACTTTCCGGGCAGCTAAAACCAGGGGGAAGTTCCATGGTGAAACCGCTGCGACGACTCCGACGGGCTGTCTGATGATGAGGTGACGCTTGCCTTCGGCCTGAGGCGGCACGATACGCCCGTAGCCACGTCTGGCTTCCTCCGCAAACCAGCGGAAATGATCGATGGCGACATTCACTTCACCGAGGCTTTGGGCCAGGGGTTTGCCATTCTCCCGGGTGATGATGACAGCGATCTCTTCGAGACGATCCTGCATCAGGCCGGCGGCTTTCAGGAGAATGTCTCCCCTGTCCCTGCCTGTCATTCTGCGCCATGCGGGAAAGGCAGCTTCGGCGACTGCGAGTGCATGCCTGGTTTCATTACGGCCGACAGTGGCGACTTCCGCGATTGTATCACCATTTCCGGGATCGGTGATTTCAAGAACACCGGTCCCATCCTTCCATGAACCGTCGATGTAAATTTTTTCAGTCACCATAAGGGCCGCCAATCCATTTGGGCACTTCCTCCCAGTCTGTGAGGAATTGATGAAGGACCGTATCGGTGAGATGGTGATCGAACAAGCCTGCGAGAATTGGGAAGGCCATGGTACAGGCATCGGCCCCTATCAAAGCGGATTGGAGAACATGTTCAGGATGGCGGATAGCCGCGGTGAGGAGCTGGGTTTTGAAGCCGTAATTATCGTAGATCTGACGGATCTGATTCGCCAGGTCCGCACCCTTCTGACCGGCGGAATCCAGGCGGCCGATGAACGGACTGATATATGTGGCACCGGCTTTTGCGGCCAGCAGGGCCTGTATCGGTGTGAAGTTGATTGTGGCGTTGGTACTGATGCCTTCGGCAGACAGCATTTTGATAGCCTTGATGCCTTCCCGGATAACAGGCACTTTGACGATGACATTGTCGGATATCTCGGCCAGGGCCCGGCCTTCCCTCAGGATTCCTTCGGCGTCCAGAGCGATGGTTTCTATACTTACCGGCCCGGAAACAAGACGGCAGATTTCCGGATAGATCTCGCTGGGGTTGCCCCCGGCACTTTTTACATGGGATGGATTGGTTGTAACTCCATCGATGACGCCCCAGTCGACGGCCTGTTTTATCTCTTCGAGGCGGGCTGAATCAAGAAAAATTTTCATATATACTCCAATAATATCATATAGAGTATTCTGAATTGACCTGTGAGTTCAATTGTTACAGAAGGACCCGAACTCCAACCACCTCCTCCCGTGGACTCATATTCGGTGAACCTGGATGATCAGGCTGAAATCAAATCCGGTAAATGGTATTGTCGCTTCCGCCATTGGTTAAAAGAAGTAATAACCTCTGCGCATCATTTCCAAATTAAGTGGTGATATCTCCCTTTTCACCTTTCATGAAATTGCTGTTCTTGTCCCCGACCCAATAACGTTCGCCGGCGATACACCAGATGAAGCACAGAGGGCTTTCGTGGCTGAATACCGGATGATAGTTCAACACAGGTATGGTGACATGGTCTCCTACCCCGACCGAAGTTACAAAGGTCTGGTTCTCGTCGTCCTTATATACCGTCATGGCCCCTTCGCCTTCGATGAAGCTGTACACTTCCTCCTGGTCGGTATGGTTGTGAGGAGGCCAGGCTCGGGTGTGATCCTTGTAGAAGGTATACCCGGCCATGAACTTGTTTGCCTCTTCTGAGACATCGAACATTTTGTATACGATTTTACGATTCAGGTGACGAATTCTCTCATCATCAACTTTGACACCTTTGAAACTGGAATGAAACACGGGGTATTGATTTTCTCCGGGAGCTCGATATACATAGAGATGACCATCTTCCTCCCCCTGGTGGGATATGCGGAAACCTTCTCCGATTGTGACATAAAGAACGTCATAGTGCTCCAAAGTATATTCAGATTGCCCAACCCGGCATTCCACAGGAGCACCGAGATTAAACAGCAGAACCTCTTCTCCCGGAAATGCGTACGACGGGCTTTCACAGTTGCGGATTCGCAGGTTGGCTGTGCTGAGGAACTCCAGGTGGCTATCCCTGTTGTTGAAAATTTCCTTCAATTCACAACGACTGTCGACGGCATTGAATATATGACCGGGTTTCGGCATGGATGCTCCTTTGCTGATTTAATACAAATTTAATTAGTAACAGCAAGTAAATTATGCAAGGCTGGATTGAACTTGGCAATATAAATAATGTCCCATAGTCTGAATTTCGGGATCAGTGTCACCCCATTCTTTGCTTTCCCGGGAGGAACGTACTTTACTTGGCAGTAAAAAAGTATCAGAAATCAGGAGATATTCAACATCGGTAAACAGGGCCATCTACCCTCATGTATCTCAGAATGCTTTCCCGTCCGATCCGAGCGCTTTAATGATATCTATCATATCCGCCTTTAGAAGTTCCTTTACTTTCTGCTGAATTTTCCAGGCCTGCCAAAGATGTTCCATGTTATCGGAGAGATTGTAGAAGTTATTAATAAAGTTGTAGCGGAACGGCTCTCCGAAATTGACTTTGGACATTCCCCCTTTAGCCAGCCTTGATAGATTCTCGAGAGAGATACCCCCGGTGCCGTGCTGTACGAGAGGTAGGGATACGGTGTTGTGAATTTTATCAAGAAGGTTGAAATCTATTCCTGTTTGCCTTTTAAACACTCCGTGGGTTGTCCCCACCGATACGGCAAGGAGGTCAACATCAACCTTGTTTACAAAATGTGTGGCCTCTTCGATTTCTGTATAAAATGGGGGGATTGAAGGTTCCTCCGGAGGTTCAATGCGGCCAATTTGCTTCTGTTTGGGGGGCTCATTTCCCTTTACATAACCAACTTCCGCTTCCACGGCAACGCCAAGGGGGTGAGCGAATTCAACAGCCTTTCCAAGAAGCGTAATGTTTTCCTCAAGCGGCTTATGAGAGGCGTCAAGCATAACGCCTGTAAATCCGGCGCGGATTGCTTTCGTTATGGATTCGAGGCTTTTCCCGTGATCGAGATGGAGAGCTGTCGGAACGGTTATTTCCAGGTCGTCACACAAGAACTTTACCAGGTTGACCACATATTCAAAGCCACGGTAGTGACAATTTGGTTCATATACCTGAAGTATGAGCGGGGAACCCATTTCCTGAGCGGATTCCAGTGCCGCTCTGGTAATATCGTAATTTCCACCGTTTGTATTGAACGCGGGAACGGCATATTGTCCTTCCCGAGCTTTTTTCACCATGGACATGGGATTTGTCAATTTCATGATTTACCTCCTAATAATAACTCGTACATCAATACAGTCCCCGTAAACTCCCCACCAGGAAAATAACCGACGCCACGATTCCCGAGGCCACCACGGTTATGGCGACTCCGGCTACAGCCATGTCTTTAATTGTAAAATATCCGGCCGAGTACGGTATAACATTGGTAGGACTGGAGGTAACCAGGATAAAAGCCATCGATGTAGTGAGAGCTGCCGGAATGGCGATGCTCAAGGTGTCCACGCCGATAACCCTGGCCAGGGCGATCATGATGGGAATTACAATAGTCGCTGTAACGGTATTGGATGAGAATGCGATTTTCAGAAAGCTGATTATCAGCACCACGAGAAACACCAGTAGGAAGGGATGTATACCACCCAGTCCGCCCAGAAGTAGAATGGAAAGCCATTCGGCGGCACCGGTCCGGTAGAGCATCATACCGATGGAGATTCCGGTTACCACCAGCAGGATGCCGCTCCAACTGATCTCCTGTTCCACTTTTTTCCAGGATGTTGTGGCCAGGCCCGGAAAGAAGAAAAGGCTTCCTGTAAGCAGTATAGGCATGGATATGGGGATATCAATCTGAAGCAACTTTGAAATCCAGGGAGAGGTGACCCACAGCACGATGGTGAGAAGGAAAAGCGCCAAGGTGATCTTCTCTTCGCGGCCCATAGCAGGCAGATCCTTGAATTCCTGAGTCAGTTCTTCCTTCGTCTTTTTCAGATGCTTCATCTCCGGTGGGAAGAAGAGGAGCAAAGCACCCCAGACCGGCAGGATAAGCAATGCCGCTGAAGGTACGCCGTATACCATCCAGTCGATAAACGTAACATCGATACCGGCCATTTCTTTAAGGAATCCGATGGCCAGGGGGTTGGGGCCGGCGCCTGAGGGGGTTGCAATGCCGCCGACAATGGATCCCCAGCAGATGGATATCATCAAAGCCTTACCGAAGTTGGACTTTAAAGGCGTTACACCTTCTTCTTCCAGGATAGAGACACCAAGGGGCATCAACATGGCGGCCACGGCCATGTTGGTGAGCCACATGGAGAGCAGGGTACCGGTTAAAATGAATCCCAACAGGATCATCTTCGTGGAATTCCCTGTTTTGGAGAGAAGAAACACGGAAATCCTTTTACCTAAGCCGCTGTGGGTGATGAATGCCGAGAGGATGAGAACCCCCAGAAAAAACACGAAAATATGGTTCCCGAAGCCCACGTTTACGACGTTTTTAAAACTATCAACCCCGAAGAGAGCCAGAAAGAACACTCCCAGCAGCCCGGTGATGTGAAAGGGGATGGCTTCGGTTATCCAGAGAATGAGGGCAAAAAGCAAGATACCCATTGAAGTCTGACCAGCAGGCGAGAGTGAGACACCTCCCACTGCGGTGAACGACTCGGGCAGAGGAAAGAGCCAGGCGGCGAAAGCGACGAAAAGAGCAACGGCCAGGATGATACCGGAGCTCGTCGTCGAGGAGGATGTGGTTTTCAAACGGTTCATGATGTCACTCCCAGAGCATCCTTCAGGAGCGGCCCCACCTGTCGGGGCCGCTCTGCAACCCCGGCCCCTACGGCCTTCAAAGTGGCGGTTTTCGAAGCGACATCGCCTTTCCCGCCTGTAACGATAGCTCCTGCATGGCCCATTCTTTTACCTTTCGGGGCGTTACGCCCGGCGAGGAACGCCACCAGAGGTTTGGTGAAAGCACCGGAGGATACCATCTCGGCGCACTCCTCCTCCATGGTTCCGCCCAGCTCTCCGATGATTACAATGGCATCGGTGTCGGGATCGGCCTGGTAGTCGGGAAGCATATCGGCAAAACGGGTGCCGGGAACCGGATCGCCTCCGACACCGATAAGAGTAGATACACCGAAGCCGGCTTCCACCACCATTGCGGTGACTTCGTTGGTCAGGCTGCCCGAACGGGTCATAACGCCGATTCGTCCGGGCTTGTAGACTCGTTCGATCCACCAGGGGAAGAACCCCATCATAGCCTGCCCCGGGGAAATCACACCGGAGGTGTTGCCTCCCACCACACGGGCCCCTGCATTCAATGCGGCCCGGCGGATACGGAGAGAGTCCTGAAGAGGGATGCCGTCGGCAATGGTCACAATCTTTTTAATGCCGGCATCCAGAGCTTCGAAAACAGCATCCATCGTAAACCGGGGTGGGACAAAGAGCATCGCCGCATCGGCCTTATGATATTTAAGCGCACGGCGGACCGAATGGTATACAGGAATGCCGTCCACATCCTGCCCCTCCTTACCCGGAGTAACTCCGGCAACGACGTTGGTACCCAGGCTTCTCATGTGACCGGTCCAGAAGGAACCCTCCTTTCCGGTGATTCCCTGGACCAATACACGTGTGCTTGTATCGATGAAAATGCTCATGAAGCGCCTCCCCGGGCCAGGGCCACTGCAGCTCGGACAGCCTCTTCGGTATCGAAGAGAGGTGTAAGCCCTGCCTCTTCGAGGATTTTCACGGCGCCCTCTTCATTGGTTCCCCGAATGCATGTAACGATGGGTCGATCGGGTTTGAGTTCTTTCATGGCCTCCACAATGCCCTCGGCCATCACGTCGGCCCTGGCGATGGTTCCGAAAGTAACCATGAGAATAACCTTGGAATCGTTTTTCAGACAGAGTTCCATGGCTTTATCCGCCCGGCGGTAGTTGGGGCCGCCGAACTCCAGGTAGTTGGCCACAGTGCCCCCTTCATCGATCACAAGATCGTAAACGGTGGTCGTGAGTCCGGCACCGGCACACATCAGGCTGATATCCCCATCAAACTGCAGGTAGGGGATGCCCTCATTTGCCGCCTCATATGCCGCATCGGAATCAAAATACTCAGCTCCTGCCACGAAATCTCCCTGACGCCATTGGGAGTTATCGTCCAGCATCAGCTTGCCGTCTCCGGCTATCACATCGCCGCCTTTGGTGAGGAAGAGTGGATTGATTTCCGCCAATTCCGCGTCCTTCTCCCGGAAAACTTTCCAGAGGGCACTTATTACATTACCCGCACCATTCTCCGCTGCTCCTTCAAGATCCAGGGCTTTGGTAATATTTCGCACCTGAAACGGCTGAAGGCCTTGCTCCAGATCCACCGGCTCACGGAGGATCTTCTCTGGTGCGGTAATTGCCAGCTCTTCGATTTCGACACCCCCCTCGGTACTGGCCAGAATGAGAGCCTGTCCTTTTACAGGATCAACAGTAATCGCGACATAGATCTCCCGATCAATGTCCACCGCCTCTTCCACCAGGAGTGTTTTTACTTTGTGGGGTGAGGAAAAGAGGGTGTCGGCAACCTCCAATGCTGCCGATTCGTCTTTAACCACCCGGATGAGCCCAGCTTTGCCGCGTCCCCCGGTGAGAACCTGGGACTTCAGGACCGCCGGCAAACCGATCTTGTCCAGGGCCTCCTTTACACCAGCTCGTGTTGTAGCAAGAACACTCCTGGGAACCGGTATCCCGGCCTCATGGAAAGCGGCCTTGGCCTGATATTCAAAAAGTTTCATCGTTCGATCCTTCTATTCACTATTCACCCACTCACCGAAAATTTCTTCGTCGGTGGGTTTGGTAGTCGGCAGGAGCTCGGACACCCAGGTAATGTTCAGAAAGTGCCGATAGTTGATGTTCTCGGTTGTGATATTCCCCCCCCAGGTTCCGCATCCCAGGGTGACCGTGGAGGGCATACCGTTCCAGAAATTGCCGCCGTTTCCCGGGGCTTGAGGCTGATTCACCAAAATCCGACTGGTTTTCATGGACTCGCTCAGCTGTTCAACATATTCTGAGGTTTTAGTATGGATGCCGCAGGAGTGACCGGTACCGTTGTTATCGGTAAGTCGCTTGAGAATCTCATAACCCTCATTGAAATCGGTGTACTTCCAGAGGGTGAGTACCGGGGAGAGTTTCTCCTCGGCGAACTTATCCTCTTCCAACGGCATGGTGCCCTCCACCATGATCATTCTCTTATCAGCGGGCATGAATATACCGGCATCAGAAGCGATGGTAGCCGCATCCTTGGCAATGATACCCGGATAGAGTCCCACATGGCCCTTTTTGTTGGGCTGCCACATCCATGCTTTAAGCTTTTCCCGCTCTTCGCCACCGGCCATCCAGCCGCCGCCTGAGCTTAAAAGTTCCACAAATTCGTCGTACACCGACTCATGGATAATCACCGAATTCTCGCTGGAGCAGCTGGTGGCATTGTCGAAGCACTTGCTGAGCACCACCTTGGCCGCCGCATCGGCCACATCGGCATCTTCAGCGATAATCTGCACGGCGTTCCCGGGGCCCACACCGTAGGCCGGGGTACCGCTGGAGTAAGCGGCCTTCACCATAGCACCGCCGCCGGTGGCTAAAAC
>JAUUYD010000225.1 GCA_030590585.1 Spirochaeta sp. | reverse complement strand
CTGATGAGCAGGCAGATCCCAGTTGATAATACCATCTTCTTTGCGGATAAGTCGGCAGTATGTCGCTATTGAATCATCCTGAGGGGTATTAAGCGCTTTACCTTCTATAATATCTTTTACCGCCATTACAAGCTCCGGGGCGGCATCCCGTGAAACTGAATCAGTGAGGGAGGCTGTCGTCTCAAAACCGTCGAGGGGATAATCGATCTGCCGAAGGATATCCCCGGCATCCATTTCCAGCACAATACGCTGTACTGTTAATGCTGTACTTTTTTCACCGGCAAGTATTGCGGAAGTCAACGGAGAGGGTCCCCGGTGAAGGGGAAGCGCCGATGGATGCATATTTATGCCGCCGTCAGGAAAAAGCGCAAGAAATTTCGGCCCGAAGATTCTCCCGTAGGCAAACACCACAAGAAGCTCTGCCCCGGCGGCGGTAACTTGTTCACGAGCTTGAGAGCCGAGGGTTGCCGGCTGCAGTACGGGGATTTTTAATTCCTCAGCAGCAATTTTTACAGGAGGAGGAGTAAGGGTTCTACCCCTGCCTGAAACCTTATCCGGAGCTGTCAGAACAGCCGCTATCTCGAATTCGCGGGATAAAGCATTCAGGGAAGGAACTGCAATTTCCGGAGTACCGGCAAAAAGTATCTTCATTCGACTCCCGGGTAGCTTTCAGCTTCCACATCAAATTTACCGAGTATTTTATTCCGTTTTCGATTACTGATATGATCGATAAATAAAATACCGTTCAGGTGATCCAGTTCATGCTGAATAACCGTAGCCATAATATCATTCACTTCGATGGTAAATGGGCGGCCCCGGGTGTTCCAGGCCTGGATCTGTATTAACGCAGGACGTTCCACATCAGCATATTGGCCGGGAATACTCAGACAGCCTTCCTCGTAAGACGATAGTTCTGCACTGGTTGCTGTGATTTCCGGATTTATGAAAACCATTGGATCATCATCACCGATTCTGATGGTAAAGATTCTTTCCAATCGGCCGACTTGAGGGCCGGCCAGTCCGATACCGTCGCCTTTTATCATGGCATCTATCATTTCTTCAGCCATGCGCACCACATCGCCATTTATATCTTTGATTGGAGCAGCCACCCGGCGTAATGCCCGGAGCTGTTCCTCAAATCCTATTGTTAAAATGTCCATGAAAAGGAATCTAACATATTCATGGGACAGTTTGAAAGTCGGCAGCCGCGCCCTGGTTTTTCCCGAACCATCGGGACCAAACAGACAGACCGTTTCACCGGCAGTAAGATTCAGCTCCTCAACAATGAAAATTCACGTATTTCCTTTCAAGGCCTTTTATTTCAACGGCATTCATACACCGTGTCATTCTATAATAATTACGCGTTAAACCGAATTATTTGATGCAGTAATGCTCATTTTATGGACCCGGTGATCAGCTCATGATATAGATTAGGTATGAACAAGCGTTCCTATACACCACGATTCGGATTTTTCCTCACAGTTCTATTACTTTTAACCGCAATCGGTCCGATGGCCCCCCCGTTAAGCGGGCAATCCACACAGGTCGCGGTGCTCAGACTGGAAAACCTCAACCGGGATCCCCGCTACGATTATCTCGAGGGTATGATAATCGGCGTTCTGATGTACGATCTAACCCGGGTAGACGGTATTGAACTGGTTGAACGAGCCAGAATGGACCGGATAATAGACGAGCAGAATCTCAGATTAACCGGACTGTTCAATGATGAAGACACTGCCCAGCAGGTAGGTCAGCTCGCCGGAGCCGATGCTCTGATTGAAGGTGACTACGCTTTTCTCGGACGGGAACTGATTATAAATATGAGAATACTGATGACCGATGAGGGAACGACAATCCCGATTTCGGTAAGAGGGTATACGGAAAACTCAATCCACAACCTGGCCGAGCAGATTGTGGAAGCTCTCACCGGAATGCCGGTAATACTGGCAGGAATAGAAGGAGAACGATCTCTTCTATCACTGAGTGATGAAGAACCGGGGAGCATTGAGTTCTACTGTAACTTCATTGACGGTGAAATATATGTCGATGAAGAATTTTACGGTTATACCCCTGGAGGAAGAACACCAACCCTGCTGGAAGACCTCAGCCCCGGGGAACATGTTATCAGGGTGGAAGGCGGCAATGATTTCGGTGAGATTATCTGGCCTGAAATCAGCTTCGTTGACTGGGAGAGAACGGTTGATGTAAAAACGGGGCGTAAGAAGGTTGTCCGTGCCTCCATCTATCACTTCAACCAGCTGCTCTACGATGCCAGAAAGATATACAGTGAAAGCTGGCGTCTGGAACCCGGGGTAACTGATGTCATCGAATTAAATGAAGATGGAAGTTATATTGACCGGAACGGACGTTCTATTCCTGTCAGTATTCGATTAAACGCAAGTATTGTGGACGGCCGGCCGGTGGTGCTTGTTGAAATTGATGCTGAAGGAAAGACATACAGCTGGGACGTCGACGGTGAAACTGATGAAATTGACATCGATGACACAGCGGGTCCTCTGGAGATTGATTTTGGTCGGGATTGGTATTCAAACCGGTACTGGTCGATGGATCTTAGCGTGAGGCGAACTGACGTCCGCCAGGGGATGCATAGGGAATAGCATACCTTGCTTAAAGCAGGCTGACCGGGTCGATATCCACTTCTATTTTTATTCCATGCATTGGAGACATACGGCCCAGAGCGATACCAAGGGCCTCATGGGTATGATCAAAACTGCTTGATCTGAGTAAAAGATGCCGCCTGAACTGTCCGGATATCCGGCCGATCGGACACTCAGCCGGTCCCATCAACTCCCAGTAATCTCCCCCGGCAATTAATAATGAGGCCAGTTTTTCTATATACCCGCGAACTTTATGATCATCTTTTCCACGGATAACAACACGGAACAAACGGCTGAAGGGCGGGAATCCAAGCAACCGGCGCTGATCAATTTCATAATCATAGAATTCTTCGATGCGATTCTCACAAGCCATGAGAATTGCCGGAGAATCCGGGCGGAATGTCTGGACAATAACCTCTCCATCCGGGATAAATCGACCGGAACGGCCGGAAACCTGAACAATAAGAGCGAAGGTTCTCTCGGCGGAGCGGAAGTCGGGCAGATTCAATGATGTATCGGCTGTAAGAACAGCTGCCAATTTCATCCCCGGGGCATTTAACCCTTTGGCCACCATCTGTGTTCCCAATAATATGTCAATTTCACCGCTGCGAAATTCCCTCAAGGTAGTTTCAAGAACACCTTTTTTCCTGACCGCATCGGTGTCCAGGCGAACAACACGCTTCTCGGGAAAAAGTCGTACAACATCCTCTTCAACACGTTCAGTACCGAAACCTGCCGCCAGCATCTCCATTGATCCGCATTCCGGGCAAAATCCCGGAGGGGCGGCACGATATCCGCAATAATGGCAAATCATGGTTTTACTGCTTTTATGATACGTGAGTGGGACACTGCAGTGACGGCAGTGTATTTCCTCTCCGCAGCTCCGGCATGAATACTGGTATGAAAAACCCCGGCGGTTGAGAAAGAGCAGGACCTGGCGTCCCTCCCCCAGTACTCTGGACATGGACTGAACCAGAGCCCGTGAGAACAGGCCTTTTTCCTTTTTCAAATCGACAATGCTCACTGCAGGCGCTGCACCTCCTGCCGGCCGTCCCTTAAGTTCCAGGCGCTCCAATCCGCCGTTGGACATCAGGTTCCATGCCTCCACCGACGGAGTGGCACTTCCCATCAGCAGCCGGGCACCGCTTTCCCGGCAGCGGCGCATCGCCACCTGCCGGGCATGATACCGGGGTGTTGCTCCTGATTTGTATGAACCCTCATGTTCTTCATCGATAATTATCAAACCCGGATTCGTTAAAGGCGCGAAAACCGCACTGCGGGCACCGAGGACGAACCGGGCTTCCCCGGATTGAATGCGCCTCCATTCGGCCAGCCTGCGGGATGGGGTAAGTCCCGAATGAATCACCGCGACAATACCCGGGAAGCGATGCTTCAAACCTTCAACCAGATGATGACTCAAGGCGATTTCCGGCACCAGGTATATGACATCCCTCCCCTCTGCAAGGGTTTTTTCTGCAGACCTGAGAAACACTTCTGTTTTTCCGGAACCTGTTATTCCGTACAGGTAAAACCATCCGCCGGAGCTGCTGCAGACAGAATCTATAGCTGATTGCTGACCATCTGTGAGCCGGCTCACTGCATCTGTTTCATCACCATCAACTGATTCGGTGAGGTTCCGGCTTTCTCTTTTCCCTCCGGGGAGCATGGAAGAGAGGGCCTCCCCCAAAGAACACATGGTTAATCCGGCCATCCATCGAGCCAGGCCGAGGAGGTATGATCCGAAAAGCGGTTCCTCATCCACTCGGCCTTCAATACTTTTCAGCTTTGAAAGCTCCAAACCCTCGGGAAGGCTTTTCGGGTGTCCTACAACCCAGCCGGTGAGCTTCCTGCGGCCCAGAATGGTTTTCACACGGCATCCGACAGGTACTGACTCCTCGGCAGCGTAGGTATAAGTATTTTTAAGAGGTAGATTAAAGCTGATTTCCAGATACGGCATTCCATGCAGCCTTCAGACCTTGGAGTGATTCCCAAACCGGACTCCGCAGGCGATGGGGGTTGGCCAGCACTTCGGCAGGTGTCCACAGGACAAGAGCCGGCACGGCTCCCCATGTCCAGTCACGCCCGACAAGGGAGGGGAAATCAGAAGAGTCTCCTGTAAGTACAGCGCAAGCGGCGGCTCCGAGAGCCAGAACCGCATGTGGTTTGATTTCTTTATACTGCCTTCTTAAGTATAACGAACAGGCAGCTGATTCTTCAGGATGGGGTGGTCTTCCACCGGGAGTACGGCATTTCACCGCTGGAGTTATAAATGTGTCAACATCGGGATCGAGTCCCAGAGCCATGAGCCATTTAACAAGATATTCATATTCATACTGAGGCAGGGGGTTGTCGGTATCACCTGCCCCGTCTACAGGCGGAGGAGTGACTATCAAAAGGCGAGGAGATATCGAGCCGACGCCGGGTACTGTATTCTGGCGGATCAGGTAGAGGTTGCAATTGCGGCATGACGCAATCTCATCTGCAATCTGCCGCATGGAAAAATTGCCTTCAGAGGTATTTGCAGGT
>JAUUYD010000048.1 GCA_030590585.1 Spirochaeta sp. | reverse complement strand
GAGATTCCTCCGGTACAGAAGTTCAACTGGGGTTTCCAGCAGGGTGTTGCCTATGCCAATGAGAATCTGGACACTTCAATGGTTCTGAAAGCCGAGAATGTCGTATATCAAGGCTCTTTTGACAATGAAGCTGCGGGACAGCAGCTTGTTGCCGGTATGTTTGACAAGGGTGTCGATGTTATTTTCTGCGCCGCAGGCGGTGTAGGTGTCGGGGCAATCAACGAGGCCAAGGCCCGTGCCAAAAGCGGAGAGGATGTATGGATTATCGGGGTTGACGTCGATCAGTATGCCGAAGGAATTTATGAAGGCGACAAGTCTGTCATTCTGACTTCCGCCATGAAGTACATTGACGTGGCCGCATATGACATGATTAAAGCTAAGCTGGATGGAACCTTCCCCGGCGGCCAGATGATCACTCTGGATGCCTCAAACGGCGGTGTGGGTATCCCTGTTAAAAATCCAAATCTTGATTCTTCCGTTGAGAGTAAAGTTGCTGATGTTTTTGACATGATCAGTTCCGGAAGTATAACCGTTGCAGCTGAACAAGGCGATTTGATCAAGTAATTCTATCTGATATTCAGGGGGACGGATTACCGTCCCCTTTTTTTTCCTTAAAAAGGAGCCGGTCTGAAGTGCAAAATACTCCTGTAATTGAAATGAAAGGAATCCGCAAGGTGTTCCCGGGAATCGTAGCCAACGATGATATCACTATTGTTTTGAACAAAGGTGAAGTCCTGGCGTTACTCGGTGAAAACGGAGCGGGTAAATCCACTCTGATGAGCATACTCTTTGGACTTTATCGTCCGGATCAGGGAACCATTTCCGTAAAGGGTAAAGAAGTTCATATCAACAATCCTACCCAGGCGAATGACATGGGTATCGGTATGGTCCATCAGCATTTCAAGCTGGTTCATAACTTTACCATTACCGAAAATATCATCCTGGGTCTGGAACCTCGTAAGGGTCTGGGAATGGATCTGTCTTCAGCATCCAAAAAAATCAAGGAACTCAGTGAACATTACGGCCTGAATGTCGATCCCGACGAGAAGATTGAAGATGTATCTGTAGGAATGCAGCAGAGAGTCGAGATTTTAAAGATGCTCTACCGGGACGCTGAGGTACTTATTTTCGACGAGCCAACCGCTGTTCTCACCCCTCAGGAGATTCAGGAACTCATGAAAATCATGAAAAACCTGATAAATGAGGGAAAGTCCATTATCCTGATAACCCATAAACTAAAAGAGATTAAAGCCATAGCCAACCGCTGTACCGTGATACGCCGGGGAAAAGTGATCGGCACTGTCGATGTCGCTGAAACCAGTACCGAAAAAATGGCCGAAATGATGGTAGGACGTGTTGTCTCCTTTAATGTAGACAAGGAAGAGCAGGAGAAAGGTAAAAAAGTTCTTGAGATTAAAGAGCTGAACGTTGTTAACAAACGCGGTGTTATGGGTATCAAAGATTTCTCACTTGATGTTCATGCCGGTGAGATACTCGGGCTGGCCGGGGTTGACGGGAACGGTCAGACCGAACTTGTGGAAGCATTGACAGGACTTCTAAAGGTGGAATCAGGTAAGATTCTACTGGACGGTAAGGATATTACTCATACCAGCATTCGAGAGCGAATCGAAAGCGGTGTTTCTCATATTCCCGAAGACCGGCAGGTCCGGGGGCTGGTACTTGATTATTCAGTTGAAGATAATTTCATCCTTGAGAACTACGCGGATGAACGATTCAACAATCACGGTTTTCTAAAACGTGATGCCATCAGAAAGAATTCTGAAGATATCATTAAGGATTTTGATGTACGTACAGGGCAGGGCAGTCTCACTCCTGCGCGGTCCCTTTCCGGAGGTAATCAGCAGAAAGCCATTGTCGGAAGGGAAATCTCTCACAATCCGAATCTGCTCATAGCGGTTCAGCCGACAAGGGGGCTGGATGTAGGTTCTATAGAGTACATTCATAAAAGACTTGTTGAGCAGCGGGATTCCGGTAAGGCTGTACTTCTTGTGTCCCTGGAACTGGACGAGATTATGGATCTTTCCGACAGAATAGCCGTTATCAGCCACGGAGAGCTGGTGGGTCTTGTGAATGCCGATGAGATAGATGAAAACGAAGCCGGACTGATGATGGCCGGTGTTTCAAAAGGATCAGAATCATGAAGCTCACATTGCCTCATATCCCCCGTAAATTGACAGTATCTCTTGTGGCCGTTTTCATGGGACTGCTTGCAGGTGCGATTTTTATGCTGATGACAGGGAGTAATCCACTGACAGGGTATAATTATCTTTTCCGCGGTGGCCTGATGAACATCGAGAGAATTGGAAACACCCTGGCAACAGCGACTCCCCTCATTCTGACGGGTCTGTCGGTGGCTTTTGCGTTCAATACAGGTTTGTTCAACATCGGTGCTTCAGGGCAGCTTCTGATGGGCGGACTCTGCGCGACGGCCGTCGGGTTGACGGTAGTTCTGCCCAAGCCTCTTCTTCTTCTGATTATGATTGCCGCGGCTATAGCCGGCGGTGCTCTATGGGGATTTGTCCCCGGACTGCTCAAGGCCCTGTTCAATGTGCATGAAGTTGTGGCTACCATTATGATGAACTGGCTGGCTTACTGGGTAACCTATTACACGATACCCGCCTATTTTAAAGGTGAATTCATGGAAACCGAATCCAGAAGAATTCCCGATATTGCTTCACTTCGGGTTCCATGGCTTACGGATTTATTCAAGGATTCCTTCATCAATCTCGGCATATTGCTGGCTGTGATAATTGTTCTGCTGATATGGGTAATTCTCAACAAAACCGTTATCGGCTATGAGCTTAAAGCCGCGGGATTCAACCGTCACGCAGCCGAATATGCCGGAATGAAAGTGAATCGAAACATTGTACTTTCCATGACAATTGCAGGAGCACTTGCAGGAATCGGCGGTATGGCCCTGTATGCCGGATATGCAGTGAATATTCAGATAGGAATTTTGCCGAATCAAGGCTTCGACGGTATTGCAGTGGCCCTCCTTGGAGCTAATTCCCCGATAGGTGTGCTCTTTGCTGCTCTTTTCTTCGGAATACTTCATTCCGGAAAGGGCTTCATGAACGCCATGACTCAGATTCCCCCTCAGATTGGCGACACCATAATTGCCATTATTCTTTATTTTGCCGCAACCAGTGTTCTTATTGAGCGGCAGTTGGACAGACTTAAAAAAACAATGAGTAACCGATCTTTGAAAAAACCAGTTGAGGAGGATAACTGATATGTGGGATTTCCTTACTTTCGTATTCCCTTATGCCATTACTTTTACGATTCCGCTCCTTATTACCTCCCTCGGCGGTTTAATCTGTGAACGCTCAGGCATTGTAAATATTGGTCTTGAAGGCCTGATGATTATCGGTTCCTTTGCCAGTGCCCTCACTATTTTCAGGCTCTATCCTCAACTCGGCGGTATGGCCGTATGGATCGGCCTTTTGGTGGCTGCCCTTGCAGGTGCCGCATTTTCCCTGCTCCATGCCTTTGCCAGCATCAATCTGAATGCAAACCAGGTGATCAGCGGTACAGCCATAAACATGATGGCCGGAGCTCTTACACTTTATTTCGCCAGGTACATAACAGGCAGCGGAAATATTCACATCATCAGCGGTCTTGGAAGGTTTACCGTTCCTGTTTTGTCCGGGATTCCTGTTATCGGAAAGCTGTTCTTTACACAGACCTACACAACCACCTGGCTGGTTCTGCTCCTGCTCCTGGGCAGCTGGTATATGATATACAAAACACCTTTCGGCCTGCGCCTGAGGGCAAGCGGTGAACATCCCCAGGCTGCTGATGCCGCCGGTGTCAATGTCAGACTCGTCAGATATATTGCCGTCATGTTTTCAGGAGCTTTCGCGGGCCTGGGAGGAGCGATTATCCTGGTCACTTATTCAGGTGAGTTCAACGGCTCAGTTTCCGGCTTGGGCTTTCTGGCTCTTGCGGCTCTGATTTTCGGTCAGTGGAAGCCTCTTGGCATACTGGGTGCAACATTCTTCTTTGGATTTGCCAGTACGCTGGCCAATGTTTCTCAGATTGTTCCGGCTCTTGACCGGGTACCGGGCCTGATTCTTAAGGCATTTCCTTATGTTGTAACCCTCTTTGCCCTGGTCTTTTTCTCGAAAACGTCCCAGGCTCCAAGGGCAGCCGGTGAACCCTTTGAACAGGGGAAAAGATAGGAACAGCATCAGTATCGACAGTAATGATGGATCGGTATTATGATGCGTCGAAACGATGATGATAAGAATACATCGCCTTGTCTTTTCGGCGTTAATGATATTGATGATAATCTCAGGATGTTCAACGGGGAAAGCTTCGAAAGTACCGATTGAAACTGATCAGGCACCGGAGGATTTTCTATCCAGGCCGCGGTTCAACAAGCCTGCGGGAAGACCCCTGGGCCGCGTGCTGCTGAGTTGGGACATGATTGAAAGTGCAGACGGTTATGAGATTCAGATGTCCGATTCGGAGAATTTCACCAGAGTTGAAAAAAATTGGACTATCAAAGGCTATAATCTTGAACTTCCGATTGCCGGCGGTGCAGTCAAATGGTTTCGAATCAGATCATTCAATAACAAAACGGCCAGCAGCTGGAGTACCGAACTTAAAGTTGAGGAGCAATCTTTGTGATTACTTTTCTTCAATCTCCGGGGAATGAGGCTTTATGGTTTATGATGCTCCTGTTGAATTTTGTCGGGATTCTTGTGATGTACCGATATTTCGGTCGAACAGGTCTTTACGCCTGGATTCCCATTGCTGTTATCATAGCCAATATTCAGGTAGTTAAAACCGTAGAGCTTTTTGGTATCACATCTTCATTAGGCAATATTGTTTATGCAACCAGTTTTCTTGCTACAGATATTCTATCCGAAAATTACGGAAAAAAAGACGCGGTTAAAGCTGTAGGAATTGGTTTTATTACTCTGGCATCGCTTACAATATTCATGTATCTGGCCATTCTCTTTAAACCTTCAGCTGTTGATTTCGCCCAGGAAAGTATGCAAACCCTTTACAAGCTCTTACCGAGAATAGCAATTGCCAGCTTTGTGGCTTATGGTGTCAGCCAGACTCACGATGTCTGGGCATATTCATTAATGAAGAAGAAACAACCTGACAGCAGGTGGATATGGCTCAGGAACAATGTTTCAACCATGATCAGTCAGGCCATTGACTCCATTATTTTTGTAACAATAGCATTTGCCGGTATTCTCCCAGCTATAGAGTTCTGGGAAATTGTCTTCTCCACATATGTCTTGAAATGGATGGTTGCTGCTGCAGATACGCCGCTTGTATATCTTGCAGCCCGTTGGAAGCGGCAGAATAAAATAAAGGAAATCTAGAGGTATATTACAGATGTTCTTACTCTTATTTAAAAAGTCATTTTTCGATGCATGGGATAATCTCGGGGTGCTAATTGTCGGGAACCTTCTCTTTTTTCTCTCTATTACAGTTGGACTCTGGCCAATGTTAAAGGTGTTGGAAAACGGATCTCCACTCGGTTTTGTTTTCCTGATAGTTATTCTACCGCTGCTCTTCATTGTTGGCGGCAGCCTATCGGCTGTTATGTCCAAGGTTGCCGACTACCGCAGGATGAGCTGGAGTGACATTCCCGAAGCATTAAGAAAGACATGGAAAGCCGATCTATTTATTGCAGTGGTTACAGTTGGCTTTTTTACCATGTCAATATTCGGAATGATCTATTATTCCAGTATGAAAACGATGCTTGGCCTCGCGGCTTCGGCATTGTTATTCTGGATTTCCGTCGGTGTCTACTTCACTTTGTTATGGTTCTTTCCTGTCAGAAACCGTCTTACCGGAGGTTTTCGCAAATCTCTTAAGAAAAGTGCCTTGATTATGTTTGACAATTTACTTCTTACAATATTTCTGGGATTCATAATGGTACCGGCTCACCTTTTTCTCTGGCCGCTTACTGCTTTTGGAGCCTTCGGACCGGCAGGAATACAGCTGTATATGAACGCTGCTTTAAGGCTGCTCATATTTAAATACGACTGGCTGGAGGAAAATCCTGAAGCAAAGCGAAAAGATGTACCCTGGTATGAGATTCTGATTGATGAAAAAGAACGAGTTGGGAAACGAACTTTAAAGGGAATGATATTTCCCTGGAAAGAATAGTCCTTCTTATTATTCTTCGGTTCCTTTTCGGCGCCATTCGGAAGCGGTCATCCCTACCACGGCCTTGAAGGTTCGGGAAAATGCAAAGATATCCCTGTATCCCACGTTGCCTGCAATTTCCCCGATTGTTCTACCGGAAACTGAAAGAAGATGTTTTGCTGCAGTGATTCTTAATTTTTTTCTATAAGCCATGGGAGGTATTTTATACCTTGCCGAAAAGGACCTGATGAAGGCTCCTTCACTTAAACAGGCGATGGAAGCCAATTCCGGGATGCTGAGAGGCTCGGTGAAATTCCGTTCAAGTTCAATCCGGGCCTGATCCAGTCGATCATAATTGCCCTCACGAGAACGCTGTTCATCATTAAGATATTCGGTCAGATTCAGTATGAATCCACCCAAAGCCAGTGATGCTGCTGCTTCGGAATAGGGACTGGAGCTGCTCAGAACCCGTAAAATTTCGATCATCATTGATTCAAGATGCTCCAATTCAGGCGGAGGAATAATTACCGGCCAGATATTATTTTCGAAATTACAACCCAGCCAATGACGGATGACTTCATTCCATGGCTTTGTAATGTTAGAATCTCCATCCTTCAGATTAAAAGTAATTTCAATAAATGAGCAGCCTCCAGGGGATTGGGGTCGGTATTCATGTATGCATCCCGGATCAGTGAGAACCAGTGTTCCGCGCTTGCAAAAATGAGTTTCACAGTCATGAATCATAGTATTTCGACCGGATGTATATAAAATTGCGTGGTATACCGCATGATTATGGCCTCTCTCCGAGACAGCCGTCAGGCCCATGTCATTATCCGGCCATACAAAGTGCCCGGCATGGAGGAATGTGAGAATTGCAGTTCCCGAAAGTATGGGAAAAGACAGTAAACTGGTTTTTGATGGGCTTGTATGTGCCCGAATGTATTCGGATTCGTGCATGTTATCAATATATGACAAATAGATAGCAGAATATACCATATTAACCCTGAGAATTGTTGATATAATACAAAACAACATGATGCAGGAAACAGGAGGTCGTAATGGCCGGAAAAAATCTTCTTGAGAAGGTCTGGGCAAAACACAAAGTCCGGACACTGCCTTCGGGGCAGGATCAATTATTTATCGGATTGCATCTCATCCATGAGGTGACATCACCCCAGGCTTTCGGAATGATACGTGATAAAGAACTGACGGTACGATATCCGGCAAGGACTTATGCTACTGCGGACCACATCATTCCGACTGACAATATAAGCCGTCCACTATCGGACCCTCTTGCCGAAGAGATGCTTAAGGCTCTGGAAAAGAATACAAGTGACTTCGGGATTCAGTATTTTGGCCCGGAATCCGGAAAACAGGGTGTTATTCATGTTGTCGGACCGGAAAAAGGACTTACTCAACCTGGAATGACCATCGCATGCGGAGATTCTCACACCGCAACGCATGGTGCATTCGGTGCTATTGCTTTCGGAGTGGGGACAAGTCAGGTACGTGATATTCTGGCAACGCAAACCATGGCAATCTCCAAGCCCAAAGTCAGACGTATTGTGGTGAACGGTCAGCTTCCTGAAGGAGTGGGAGCTAAAGATCTGATACTGGCCATTATCGGCAGACTCGGTGTCAACGGCGGACTTGGTTATGCGTACGAATATGCCGGTGATACCATTGATTCAATGGGTATGGAAGAACGTATGACACTGTGCAACATGAGCATTGAAGGGGGTGCGCGTGTCGGTTATGTGAATCCCGATCAGAAGACTTATGAGTGGCTTAAAGGCCGCTCATACATCAAGGATTTCAATGCCATGAAATCTTTTGGTGAAGAAATGAAGTCTGATGCAGATGCCGTATACGATGATGAAGTAATAATGGATGCTTCTGAATTAAAACCAATGGTGACATGGGGTATCAATCCGGGACAGGTTGTCTCTGTGGATGATGTTCTCCCGTCGGTAGAATCATTACCTGCTGACGAACAGGAAACTGCCGTTAGAGCTTATGAATATATGGGTTTCTCTGCCGGTGAAAAAATGCTGGGTAAAAAGATCGATGTTGTATTCATCGGGTCATGCACCAACGGCAGATTAACTGATTTGCGGGAAGCCGCAGCCATTGCCATGGGCCGGAAGGTTTCGGCAGGAGTCAAGGCTTTAGTTGTGCCCGGTAGCCAGGAAGTGGCTGTTGCCGCCGAAGCTGAAGGCCTTGATAAGATATTTACGGAAGCCGGATTTGAATGGCGTCTTGCAGGATGTTCCATGTGCCTGGCCATGAACTCAGACAAACTCACAGGCAGACAACTTTCGGCAAGCACGTCAAACAGGAATTTTATCGGCAGGCAGGGTTCACCAACTGGAAGAACACTGTTGATGAGCCCGGCAATGGCGGCATCTGCAGCTATATCCGGAAAAATTGTCGATATCAGAAATACAGGGGCTGCATCATGAGTGTGATTATCAGGGATTTAAAAGGATTCGGAATAACGGTTCATGGGAATGATATCGACACAGACCGTATTATTCCTGCCAGATTCATGAAGTGCGTAACATTTGAAGGACTTGGCGCCTTTGCATTCAATGATGAAAGAGTTGACGGCAATGGAAATAGCAAGGGGCACTCCTTTGACGATAAAAACTTTACAGGCCACTCTGTTCTTATCAGTAACGCTAATTTCGGATGCGGCTCCTCAAGAGAACATGCACCCCAGGCTCTGAAAGACTGGGGTATCCACGCGATGATCTGTGAGTCATTTGCTGAAATATTTGCCGGAAATTGTTCTTCACTGGGTATGCCGGCGGTAACTCTAAGCTCCGGTGATATCCTTGAGCTGCAAACTTTAATTGAGAATAAAGCCAATACCGAAATTGACATTAATATAGAATCAATGACTGTAAGTGCAGCAGGAATAGAATGGAAGTCTTTCATGCCTGAGGCTTACAGACAGGCACTGCTCGACGGCAGCTGGGATTCCACAGCAGTACTCTTAGAAGGCGCTGATGAAATCAACAGGGTATCGTCTGAGCTTCCTTACATTTAACTGTCGGTGATGCGGGATGCTGATACCGGAAACTCTCCGGGTATTATCGTCCCGCATTTCAGGCATTGCCCATTCTCCAGGTTCGTAACAGTCCCGTAATTATCCCTCTGAACAACGACTGATTTACATTCAGGACATAGGGTGTCATTTTCAAAGCCCATATTTCCGATATAGACGTAGTTAAGCTTTTCATCAGCGATTTGAAAAACACGGTTGATGGTAGAAACAGAAGTCGCAGATTTGGTGTATTTGTATGACGGATAGTATGCCGAAAGATGAAGAGGTATGTCCTTTGATATCCCGGCAATCCATTCACACATGCCCCGGATTTCATCATCACTATCATTTTCACCCGGAACTATAAGAGTTGTCAGTTCAACCCAGCAATGGGTAACGGCTTCTTCGATGAATTGCTTAACCGTTTTCAAATTACCGCCGAGTACAGATTGATAATAATCAGCATCCCATGATTTTAAATCAATATTCACAGCATCCATTTTCTCAAGAAGCTCCCGGGCGGGAAGTAAATTAAGAAAACCATTTGTTACCAGGATGTTCTTTAATCCGGCCTCATTTGCTTTTTCAGTACATTCCATCAGGTACTCAAAATGTACCGTCGGTTCGGAGTATGTGTATGCAAGCAGGTGGGAACCTGATTC
>JAUUYD010000023.1 GCA_030590585.1 Spirochaeta sp. | reverse complement strand
GCCGGGTTTCAATCAAACGGGCTTCTTCAAGATAGGCAAGAGATATTTTTCCATACCCGCCGGCGGCTGCAGCGGCATTCCAGGCCGCATCAAGTTCGTTGCCTTCCTCCCGAAGCTCCCGTGAATATTCGGATGTCAGAGACCGGTGAAGCCGGTCGTTGTACATGGCCCTGATTCTCCAGACCAGGCGTCTTATCAGACTCTCAAAACGCCGAAACAGGCCTGACCCGGGACTGAGAGCTTCAACCCTTGCCTTACCTTTCCAGGAGTCGGCCAGGATGAGGTGCAGATCCATGGCGAAACGCATCCTGTTCACACCATAATGATACATCCAGCTGTCATCACTGTCGTTCTGAATCTCCCTGATAAAATGTATTGCTTCATCCAGATACCCGATTCTCTGATAGAAATAGGCCAGATCCACCCGTGATAAAGGGGTCTGATCCATACTTTCAGCGGTCCGGTATGACTGAGCCGCGTCATCAAGGCTCCAGGCCAGGAAATCAAGTTCACCGATAACCATATACCCGCCGGCCCGGGGTCTGATTTCCAGGGACCGTAAAGCCTCTTCCCGGGCCTCAGCGTAGAGGTAAAATGAATAATCAAGGAGGGACAGGTTGTAATACGCAACCGATGCAAAAAAGTCATCCCCGTTATTCTGTGCATCTTCAATGGACTGCATATACCAATAACGGGACTGATCCAGCTTATACAGCCCCGCATAAAGCGTTCCCAGGGTATGGGCCCAATTCCTGTCAAAATGATCATCCAGAGCCGTTTCAAGCAGGCTGATCCCGTCATTCATCCTGTAGGTTTTAAAGTACATCCAGCTCAGATTGTCGATGACATCATCCTTAAGATCCGAATCATCCAAAAGAAACAGACGTTCCAGCAGGCTTACGGACTCATCATTTTCACCCAGATATCCATAGGTTCCCGCCATATCATAAAGAACTTCTCCCGACGAAGGATTCAGGCTTTCTGCCGCTTTAAATTCTCCCAGAGCCAGATTGTAGAGTTCTCTATCCATATACAGTCGGCCGGCCCGCAGGGATAATCGGTAATCATCGGGGTGCAGTTTCTTTCCCTCTTCAAGTAACGCGATAGCCCTTGTGTAGCTCTCTTCAGCTATCGCCCCATCCACCTCAAGAAGGATATCAACAACCTCATCGGCCATCAGGGCCGGAACCGCAATCAGGCTGAGGATGAAGAGAAGAAATGGTATCACCATGGAAAACCGCCCTTCAAACCAGGACTGAAAAATGCCCGGAATCTCCGGGATAGAGCCGTATTACGCCAATTGCCCAGGGTTTCCAACCGGGCTGTTCCGGCCCCGATCTCATCTTCGTTATCAAAACGGGGAGAGTATTCCGCTTTCAGATAGAGCTTTGTCCATGCCGTAAAGCCCTGAATCCCCGCCGCCTCAACCCTGAACGCCCAATCCAGAGGAGTTTCATTAAGAAGAGGGGTATAAGCTCCGCGGTTAAGGCGCCTTGCAAACAATCTCCAGGCCCCTATAACCCGCCGGCGGCTGTAACGGGAGAAAAGAAAATAGAGATTGATGAACCCGGGAAGTATTCTGCCGGGAAGGTAGAGAAAGAGGAGTATCAGGACAGCGCTTATCCAGGTTAACCAAGGACGGCGGCGAACAAGTGTGCTAACCCGTTTCCACCAGGGCCCTTCATTTACAGGCTTATCGTCTTCTTCGATGGAGACACTTACCTCTCCGCTCCGGGTAAGTACTTCCTCGATGAGATGAAGCCATTCGTCAGGGGATATGAACTGGAACGGGTAATCTTCACCCGGAGCCATTACATCAGATGTCGGATCGAAGGTAATCCAGCCGTATTCATCAAACCATACCTCAACCCAGGCGTGGGCCTGATCTGAACGTACCGGTGTAAATCCCAGGGTAGATGTATCAGGATCAGTTAAAAATCCCACGGATACTCTGGCCGGGATTCCCGCCGCCCGGCAGATACGGGTCATGGCGAATGCAAAATAGGAACAATATCCCCTTCGGGATTCATTAAGAAACCAGCCCAGCTGGTCACCATCAGGAGCAAGCCCCGGGTTTAAAGAGTAGTAATAGTTTTCATGAAACCAGCGCTCAATTGCCGCGGCTTTACTCCAACGGTCGTCGAGGCCTTCAGTGATGTCCTCGGCAAGTTTGATAAAATAAGGATTGTCCCCGCCCTTTAGAAAGTATTTTTCATTCCCAGATCCTGAATCCATCAACTCCCATGGCCCTGCCTCTGAAACCCGGGATTCAACCGCGTAGGCCCTGGTGAATGAGGCATCATCCCAGATTGTCCAGGGTTCTACGGAAACAGGATAATTCAAAGCAAAGAAGGATTCGGGATCCAGAGCGACAAGATAATACTCCTGCCGCAGATTAACCCGGGCCAGGGACTTACCTTCAGGCCAGCTCCGGGGACCCTTGGGCAGCGTAATGGGGATGGGAGCGGCATCAAAAAGAGATTCATTTTCCCCATCTCTGAAAAAACCGTTGTTATCATCCCATCCGGAGAGGGTATACCGCCGTAAATACCGGAGGACAGCAGGTCCATCTTCCCGATAGAGCATGGTGAGCTCCGCGTTGAGAGATATTTCCGGTTCCAGGGAGAGTACATCACTGAAATCGAAACGGAACATATCACTGGCCAGCAGCCCGCCGCCTGACTGAATGGACTGATCCCGGCGTATACGGTTTCCTCCCAGTAAAAGAAGTGCAAAAGCGGCGGTCAGAACAATTCCGTAAAAGATTTTTCCCGGGGAGAAAGCGGGGCGTTTTGGAGCTAATCCGGAGATTCTGATTTCATCGTCCCTTTTAACAGCCGCCAATGAAAACATCGCCAGTAAGATAATGAAAATGGTAAGAAGCAGTTCCAGGGTGTCAACCACCGGACCGGAGAAACGATGAGGCCAGAAAGCATCACCCCGAGGCAGAAGTATTGAAAATCCCGCCAGGATGAGAATCTCGATATAACCCATTCCGGGCCGGCGTTCCACCAGGAAGAAAGAGAGAGCTGAGAAATACAGATACGGGGCCGTCAGAAACCAACCGTTATCAAATCTGACAGGAAAATCTGAAAGAATCACCGATGAAATGGCAAACACTGCCAATCGGACAATCCACGGCAAGAGAAGAATCACAGAAATTACAGGAAGTTTTTTGAAATGCAGTCTGCCTGCCAGATACCCCGGGAAAACAGCCAGGGGAAAAGCAGACCAGGCCCAGAGGGGAGGTACGACATCCTTAAGCAGCAGACAGAGTAACATCCATCCCAGAAGATGGAGTAGAAACCGGGGAAAGAGCCGGAAACTAAACCCGCCTGACATCGAGGCCCTCCGCTTCGGCTGAAGATTCCGCCTTCACAAGCATCCGTCGATACCGCCGGAGCTTCACCCGGCAGGCAGGATAACCCAGAGAAACACGGCAGCCGCGGTTCATGGCCTCGACAGCAGCAGTTCTTCCCTCATCATCCCCGGGATGGGAAATTATCCAAAGCCGTTCACCCGGAGACGGATAATTCTGCACAATAGAAGAAAGGGAACCCGAAGGAAGGGAACGAGCCAATCTTTTATCCCACAACTTATCCATGCCGGCCCACTTTTCTTCACCGGGTAATATGATACGGACATCCTGCCCCTCTTCTTCAAGATGTCGAACCAGAGCCGCTGCAGCTTCCAGGACGTAATCGAGACGGCGAATCTGCCTTTTCTCATGAAAGCTGTTGACCGATGTAGAGATTACCCGCATCCAAAGACGCCCTTTGAACGGTATACCCTCTTCCCCTACCCGCACCAGCATTTCACCCGTCCGGGCAAACACCTTCCAGTCCAGACGCCTGGGATCATCCCCGGGAATATAACTGCGCCTCTCCAGCCTCTCCTCAGCATCTTCACGCAGCCTTGGAGCCGTTGCCGTTTCGGCAGCAGGGCTCCCGGGAATATCAGCGCCTTCACTTGTCGAAAACCCCGGCGGCACACACACCCTCCGAAAGGTTCCGCATGGACAGTCTAGATGAAAGAAGCCGAATGGATCGCCTGCCCGGATAAACGATCGGCTCAGCCATTCTCCCCGGTGGGGAAAAACCAGCATCGCCGAACCGGCGCCTGTGACAGGCAGCGGGGCGGCCGCATGGTGAGTAAATGGACCGAATCTCATTTCCCAATGCACCGAAAGCCTTATCCCGGGAAGGAAACGAGGCCGTCCGGGGTTGGTAACCAGCTTAACCCGGCGGCGGATTTCACCGGTTTCCGGAAGGGCTGTGACACAATCTTCCGCCCCTCGAGCTGCCCGAACAATTGAATAGGCACCCGAGAGAAGAAACAGCAGGGAAAGAATAACCAGGGATGGAAATCCGATTCCGGCAATCAGGGAGCTGGTACCGGTTTGAGTTACACCCTTGTAGAGCAGAGTCAAAGGAAGGATGAAAAAAGCAATACCCGCCGCTGTCGGCCGGAATCGAGGCCGGAACGGCAGTCGAAACCGCTCAGCCATGACGTATTCGGCGAATTTCCTTCGCGGCCAGGTTTGCAACAAGTTCTTCCGCCTTAACCGTACCGCCTCTTAAACGAATACGGTGGGCATAGGTGATAACAGCCAGATCGGCTAAATCCTGGTCAATGACATAATCCCGGCCCCGTATCAGTGCCAGAGATCTCATCCCGGCGTTGAGCATCAGAGCACCTCGGGTTGAGACCCCCAGGATTGTATCCGGATGGTCCCTCAGAGCAGCAGCAAGATCAACAGTACAGCGCATGAGCCTCTCGTCAATATGAACCCGGCTTACCGCTGATTTCAATTCCAGAAGGTTTTCAAGGGAACAGACCGGCTTCAGCTCCGGAAGCTCTGTGTGTTCAGGATCGTCCCGGATAATGGAGTATTCGGATTCACGATCCGGATAACCCGGCCGAAGTAGAAACATAAAACGGTCTTTTTGAGCCTCAGGCAGGGGGTATGTACCTTCTGTCTCCACAGGATTCTGAGTGGCAATCACCATGAATGGATTGGCCAGAGGCCGGGTATGGTTACCGATGGTTACCTGAAACTCCGCCATTGCCTCCAAGAGCGCAGACTGAACCTTCGGTGTGGTTCTGTTGATTTCGTCGGCCAGAACAACATGGGCGAACACAGGCCCGGGGTGAAAGACGAATTCCCGCTGCCTTTCGTCCCAGACATCCACCCCGGTAATATCGTAGGGAAGAAGATCCGGTGTGAACTGTATTCGTTTGAAGATTGCACCCTCCACCAGCTTCGCAAGGGTACGGCCGACTGTGGTCTTGCCGGTACCGGGAAGATCCTCAAGCAGAACATGACCGCCGGCCAGATACGCGGCAAGAATATTTTCCAAAAGGGACGTCTTTCCCCTCAGAACTTTCGAGAAGGCCTTAAGAATGGCAGATATATGGTCCATGTAGTGAAAAGTATAAACAAAACGGGCTTGACCGTCTCTTCCTGGTCTTCCAGAATAATAACTATTATGATCGTAGTTAATGATACTGTTCAGATCGCAGGCGGATTTCTCTTTATTCTGCCTTTGATTCTGTTGACAATTTTGAAGGCCGCCGATAGGATGGCCCTCGCATCCGGGGGTGTAGCTCAGCTGGCTAGAGCGCGTGAATGGCATTCACGAGGTCGTGGGTTCGACTCCCTTCACCTCCAAACCGGATATGGAAGATAATATTTTAAGTGCAGGGGACATCGACCCGGAGATTGCTGATCTCCTGGGTGACGATACGTCCCCTGTGTCTATTCCAGACTTCTCGGATCTCTTTGAAGATCAGATTCCCGATGAACCCCGGGATCCTAAAGACGTTCCTGTTGAAGATTTTTCAAAAGAGAGTTTCTCCTCAATCATCAAATGGGATCAGGATCCTGATCCTGTATTTTTTGAAAAAGACTATTATTCAAAAGTACTGACCGGAGAGGGTGATATCTCCAAACGCATCCATACAATTCTGCAGAAGTATCTGAAAGCGGAAGACCCCCAGGAGAAGGGTGTCTACCGCCAGCAGCTGATTCCGGCCTGGTGGGATCTGGCCCGGAATATGTCAACTCATTATCAGGGTTCGATGATAGAGAAAAGATGGGCCCTGAGATACGGATATTTCCTCCCGACCCTCGTGTCCCTGGAACAGCGCCGGATGATCTCAAAAATTGTATCCGGCAATGATTACGAAGAACCCGTTCATTATGTGGATGAATGGTTCGATCTCATTCTTGAAGGTAAGATCAATCCTCTGGCGACAGATGAATTAAATCCTTCCAAAATGAACGTTCAGACCAGGACAAAGGCCCTTCTGGATAAAGCAAAGGGGTCTAAAGAAGCCAACCTCACACTCCTGAGAACGCTCATTATCAAACGCGATGGACTCGAAGCAGACTTGAATTCTCAAATTAAACTTATAATCCGGCATGACTCCCATCCGGTTATCCCGGGAATTAAAGATGCATATTCCCTGGAACAAAAACAAACTCTCAGCAGATCTGCTGAAATACTTCGAAGACTGAACAAACTTGACAGGGACATCAGCTTCAATATCGAAAAATTCAAGGCAGCGGATACGGAACTTGGCAAACTCGGTAACAAGATTCAGCAGATGGGCGGTTTGAGCAAAGCCGATAAAGGGGTGATGGAAAGCGAGCTGGAGAGTATCAGGCAAATGGCCAAGATGTGTGTCGGCAGACAGGGAAATCACATACCGTTCCTGCTCAAGAACTTCTTTTTCCCGAATATGGATCTTATCGGTACCCGGGAAAATGTAATACGCTGCATGGATCAGGTGGAACAGGTAGACCCCGATGTATTCCGGCGTACCTTCAGACAGAAAACAAATCGAATCGTTCCCCATACCATAATTGTTCCCAGTTACGGTGAAAAGGGAGTCTGCTGGGAGCCTTTTGAACGCTTCAACAGGTCCACCAGCCGGGGCCGCATCGCCATACCGATGTTTCCCAAAAATCTGAAATTCGCCGTCATCTATGCTCTTGGAGATCTGCGATGGAATGTGTCCAAGGAAAAGGCCGGTCACTACTGGATGGAAGAAGGTCTCTCCGGTCACTACTATCAATGGTTCAGCTCAAAGAAAATACGCGGCGACGTCCGGATGAATTTCCTGGATGATTACCTTCTCTGGATTACCAAGGAAGTTGACGGGGTTCAAAAGCTCGAGAAAGAAGTCAGAGGCATTTTCTGGCGTTACATGCCATTCACTCAACCGGTGAAAGACAACTTGAGGAACCGGGGATTTGTTTACAACGAGCTATACAAGAAAGACATGAACCGGCTGGCATCCGACGGATATTAACTGCAGTCGGTTTAGCGTCGCTTCGGCCGGAATATCGGTTCAATGTAATTTTCCAGATTCCACTTCTTCATCGCCCATTTAATAATTTTCGAGTAGAGAAAGAAAGTCCCGGCTATGGAACCGAACAGAATGATGATTACCGCCACCAGTGACAGTCCTTCAGATTCCACATTGAGCTTCTGATAAATGGCCCCGACTGTAACACCAAGTATCACAGCCAGCAGAATCAGTATCAAAAGATTCAGGATAGTAGCCGCAATCAGAAAATAGACAGTATTCAGTTTTTTATTCATTCTTTCCTCATGTTCAGCTCCTGCCGTATGAGCAGGAGAATTAACAGAATTGATGAAACTACCAGTGTCGCATCGGCAATATTGAATGTGGGCCAGCGTTCCAGCCCGAATAATCCATAAAACTTGAAGTCCAGGAAATCCACCACTCCGTCAGGCCGGAAAATCCGGTCTATCTGATTACCCAGGCCCCCGCCGATGATGGCCGCAAGAATCCAGCGCTGACCCCCGCTAAGGTCTTTACCCCGGACAAGGTAATAACCCACCGCGATGAGCACAAGAAGGGGAATGACAATAAAAAGACCAATACGCAGTACATCAGAGAATCCGCTGCCCATACTGAATGCCACACCCTGATTCTTAACATGAATAAGGCGGAAAAAATCTCCCGCGAAGCTCCAGGCGATTGTATAGGGAGGAATCAGCTTCTCAACAAGAATTTTTGTGAACTGATCCGCAGCGATAATAAGGGCACTGAGGATGAAATATCGGTATTTACGCAAAAAAGACTCCCGGGAGGCTTTGCCTCCATGTAGATAAATATCAGTAACCGGTGGGAATATCAAGGAAAACGGTTTCAATTCCCAATTCAGAGGCAACTGTATCAGCCATGGCTTTGACGCCAAATATCTCTGTCAGATAATGTCCGGCAAAAAGAACATTGATACCTGCCTCCCGGCATTCATGATAAATCGAATGGGATGAATCACCGGTAATATACAAATCCACACCCTCGGCAATGGCCTGGGAAACCTCACGAGTCCCGCCTCCGGAAACGACAGCGACACTGCGAATCTCCGAAGGCCCGAAACGCAGGGCATTGATGCGGCTTTCCCAGGCGCCGAAAAGCCGGACAATCAGAGTTTCTAAATCTGAGACTTCCGGCAGACGCCCCTTGAATCCGATCTTACGGCCTTTATAGTCACCGAATGGTTTGACATCCTCAAGCCCGAGGATATTTACGATACGGGCGTTATTCCCCAGTTCCGCATGCCGGTCCAAGGGCAGGTGACATGCGTAGAGAGAGATGTCGTTCTTCATCAGAAAGCCAACCCGCTCCCCCATTATACCGCTAAGGGGAACTGCCGGTCCCCAGAACAATCCATGATGGACAAAAAGAGCCTGTGCACCTTCCTGCAGGGTGCGCCGGAAAGAATCCATGCAGGCGTCAACCGCAAAGGCAATCTTCGTCAGCTCTGAATCTACGCTCCCCACCTGTATTCCATTCAGGGACACATCAATATCATCTATCTCCGGAAACTCCAGCCTGTCCCTTACCCAACCGTCGAAATCTGCCATTTTCATAAGCTCGATTATAGAATATAAACAAGGGTCGTCAAACATCCCCCCCCTCGTCTTACCATAAACCCATTCAACCTATAGGATAGCATTCATGCCGCATTTTCCCCGCGAACTCTCTCTGAACGAGATTTTACTGAATATCGAAGTACCTGCCGATAACAGATCAACAACAAACCCTGAAGACAAGCAATGGGCCGTAATCGGCCAGGACAGAGCCGTACAGGCTCTTGAAATGGGAATGTCCATCAAGGCCAAGGGCTATAACATATACGCCGCCGGTGAATCCGGTACAGGCAAACATACGGCAATAATGGATATACTCTCCCGGCACAGGGGTAAAAACGGCTCTTTGAGAGATATTGTTTATGTCCAGGATTTCCAGAATCCCGACAAACCCCTGAACCTCACCTTCCCCGAAGGCAGGGCCCGGCAGTTCAAGGAAGATATTAAACTCCTGGTGGACCGTTTAAACGACAGGATTTCTCACGATCTGGATGCGGAAACCTACAAGGCCAGGAGGGACAGCCTCATTGCCGAAGTGGAAAACGGTGAAAACAAGGTTCTGGCGGATTTCGAAGGTCAACTGAAAGCCGAAGGCTTCAGTACAGTACAAACAGATGATGAGGATGAAGGCCAGGCCACTGATATCGCTCCTGTAATTGAAGGAGAGGTGGTTCTGTTTGAAGACCTTCAGGATCTGGTTTCATCAGGAAGAATCCCCGAAAGTGTCTGGACGGAAACCCGTGAAAGGTATTTTGCCTATCTGGACGCCATGAAACGTATCTACAGGGAGCTCAGGATTGCCAGAGAACAGCTGGATGAAACCCTGACAAAGCTGAAAAACGATACAATACAGCCGGGGCTTCATGAAGAATGCATTACCGTAGCTGACTCATGGCCTTCTGAATCAATAAAAATATTCCTGAACAGCCTGGAAGAGGATGTACTGGAAAACAGTGACTGGATTAGCTCGGACAGTGATGATGAAGAGGAAATTGACCTCGATATCCGTTACGGAGTGAACATTGTCGTCGACCGTTTCGGCGCCGAAGAACTGCCGGTTATTCATGAAACCAACCCTACAAAAACCAATCTGTTCGGTTCCATTGAGGCAAAATATGATGTCTCGGGAGAACTGCGGACAAACATGATGATGATAAAGGCCGGCTCCCTGCTCCAGGCCGACGGAGGTTTCCTCATCCTCCAGGCCGAGGATATATTCTCCAAGGATGGATTATGGGCCGAGCTGAAACGGGCCCTGCAAACCGGACATGTCATTCCCGAAGTCCAGTCTACTCCGCTTGGCCCCCTGCCCATACTGATGAAGCCCGAACCTGTAATCGCCGAAACGACGGTAATCCTCGTTGGACCATCTAAAATCTACGAATCCCTCTGTGCCCAGGATGATGAATTTATAAAGCTTTTCAAAGTTGCCGCGGAGTTCAGCCCAGTGATGAAACGCGGGGCAAAGACGGAAAAAGAATACGCCTCCTTCGCCAGAGGTCTCTCAGCCAAAGAAGGACTGCTGCCGATCACTCCGGACGGAATCAGGGAAATAATTTCCTACGGTGTTCTTCTTTCTGAAAAAAGGGACAGACTGAGCACCCGCTTCAGCCTGATTGGCGATTTGATACGCGAATCCGATTACGGTGCCGGAAAAAAAGGAAAATCCTCAATCGATGGTGATGTTGTCAAGGAAGCCATAGCCGCCCGTGAGTACCTGAGTAATCTTTCTGAAACGATGCTGATAAACCAGATCCGGGAAGGAACCTTACTCATTGATACAGATGGTAAGAAAACAGCTGTCATCAATGGTCTGGCGGTTCTGGAACGCGGATTTTATTCTTTCGGCATCCCTTTGAGAATCACCGCTGCCGTCGGCCCTGGAAAAGAAGGGCTCATAAATGTTGAAAGAGAATCGGGTTTGTCGGGAGAACTCCACGATAAGGGAATGTTCCTTCTGGAAGGTTATCTTCGCCACCGATACGCCAGAAGACAGCAGCTCTCCCTCACTGCCAGTATAGCAGTGGAACAATCCTACTATGAAATCGACGGCGATTCGGCTTCAGCCGCGGAACTGGCGGCACTTTTATCAGCCATAGCGGAGATACCCCTGCGACAGGATGTCGCGGTGACCGGAGCCGTCAATCAGCAGGGGATTCTTCAACCCGTAGGCGGCATCCATGAAAAAGTTCAGGGCTTCTTTCAGGCTTGCGAGGCCAGAGGACTGACCGGCAGGCAGGGTGTTGTGATACCGGTAAAAAATATCGGCTCGGTGATTCTTCCGGACAAGGTGATAAAAGCCGTAAAAGCATCACAGTTTCATATCTGGGCTGCCCGGGACATCGATGAGCTGATGGCATTGCTCACCGGCTGGAACGCAGGCAGGGAGCGGCGGAACGGCAAATTTGAAAATCACAGTATTAATGAGAAAGTACGCCGGGGATTAGCCGAATTAGCCGATCTCTCATAAGAGATTGAATGGTGAATGGTGATTTCTGTATTTGACATAGACGGCTATGCCGAGAGTATAATTGATAGAATAAGGAAAAGTGCATGCCTAACCCAAAAATTATCGAAAAAATCAAACAGTCAGTTCGTATGTCCGTACCGCTGACGGTAACAACTTATAAGCTTCCCCATGAAACCGAGATGCAGATTGATGAGATACTCGGCGCCTATCTTGACGAACTCGGCCAGGGCGGTCTGAAAGATCACCTCTCATATTGTCTCAAGGAACTCGCAGTCAATGCGAAAAAAGCCAACACCAAGAGGGTGTACTTCGACGAGAAGCAGCTGAACCTTCAAAACCGCGAGGATTATACCGAGGGTATGAAGAAATTCAAGGAAGAAACCCTCGACAATCACACCTACTGGCTGGAATTACAGAAAAAAAAGGGACTCTACATCAAGTTTCTGTTTCACCCCAAAGGCCGCAATTTCCGTATCTCCATAAAGAACAATGTGGAAATAACCCGAAAAGAACAGATGAGGGTGTACGACCGCATCGCCCGTTCCAGGGCCTTTGAAACCCTGGAAGAAGCTTTTGCTGAGGTTCTCGATGACTCCGAAGGCGCCGGTCTGGGCATCGTTATTCTTGTTCTGATGCTCCGTAAGATGGGCCTTGACGAGGATGCCTATGAGATTGAAGGGGAAGAGGGAATAACGACCGCCAGTATTACCGTTCCCATCAATGAAGTGAAACTTGAGAAGCTGGACATGCTCATATCCCAGATTGTGGAAGAGATTGACCAGCTGCCGCAGTTCCCGGATAACATCGTAGCCATTCAGCGGCTCATCGCCGATCCAAAAAGTGAAATAAGCGACATTGCCCGGAAAATCAGTACCGATCCCGCCCTCACAGCCGATCTGCTTAAAACCGTAAACTCAGCCCAGTTCATGCTTCCGAATAAAGTGGATAACATTGTCGATGCAGTGAAGATGCTCGGACTGAGGGGTATCAAGAACATGCTGTTCAATTATGGAACCGAGAAAATACTGAATCTGCCCTCCCATCCTGAGCTATGGGAACATGCCCATCGTGTGGCCTTTTACAGCTTCACCCTGGCCCGGCAGATTACACGGAGCAAGGACATTATTGACGACT
>JAUUYD010000241.1 GCA_030590585.1 Spirochaeta sp. | reverse complement strand
GTGATACTGACAAAGTAATCCGCCTGTTCGATACCGGCTTTACGAAGAATGGAAACACTGTTTCCCTCTCCGGTTATAACCCGGCAATCCAGACGATCCGCCGCGCGGCGGGCCTCTTCCGGATTCCTTTCAATAATTGTGACTTCTTTACCTTCGCTAATCAGCTGCCGGGCTAACTGCCAACCTACTCGTCCGGCTCCGAGAATGACTACATTCATCGCTGGAAATCCTAACCCGGCTTGCACCTGATTGTCGAGCTGCTTTTTTTCCTGATCTTCAGGACGCAAAAAAGCCGCCCCTGGAATAGAGGCGGCCTTGATATTGAATCCCCTATTCTGCGGCTAAAACAGCCTGAGCAGCTGCAAGTCTTGCAATTGGTACTCTGTAGGGAGAACAGGATACGTAGTTCAAACCGACCTTGTAGCAGAATGCTATGGAAGCAGGATCGCCTCCATGCTCACCGCAGATACCGGTTTTCAGCTGAGGCTTCACACTTCTGCCTTTAGCTACACCCATCTCAACAAGCTGACCGACTCCAACAATATCCAAAGTCTGAAAAGGATCATCTTTAAGGATTTTTTTCTCAATATACTCGGGTACAAAACTGCCCACATCATCCCGGCTGTAACCGAAAGTCATCTGAGTCAGATCGTTGGTACCGAAAGAGTAGAAATCCGCATGAGGCGCAATCAAATCGGATGTCAGGGCGGCCCGGGGTATCTCAATCATTGTACCGATGAGATAATCCACACTGGCGCCGGTGTCGGCGAGAACCTTGTCGATGACCTTCTGGGCGTTGGCCCTGAGAGATTCAAGCTCGGCGGTGGTGCCCACGAGGGGAATCATGATTTCAGGATGAACCGATATACCCGCTTTGGAAACGGCAACGGCGGCCTTCATGATGGCCTCCACCTGCATATCGTAAACCTCGGGGTAGGTAATGCCCAGACGGCAGCCCCGGTGGCCGAGCATGGGGTTGAGTTCTTTCAAACCCTCCACCCGCTTGATGAGTTGTTCAGCATCCTTACCGAGTTCGGCAGCAAGCTCCCGTACTTCGGCTTCAGTGTGGGGCACAAACTCGTGGAGCGGCGGATCAAGAAGGCGCACGGTAACAGGCTTTCCGTCCATCGCTTCGAAGATACCTTTGAAGTCATTGATCTGCAGCTCGAGTATTGGCTTTAAAGCTTCAAGGCGCTCATCCAGGCTGTCCGCCACTATCATGCGCCGGAAAGGAATGAGCTTATCCTCTTCAAAAAACATATGCTCGGTTCTGGTAAGTCCGATACCTTCCGCACCGAACTCTACGGCTTTCCGGGCATCTTCAGGAAGATCGGCATTCGTCCGCACCATAAATCCGTCGGCGATACCTTCCCTCTTTGCCTCATGGCGAATTTTATCAGCCCATCCGAGAAGGATGTTCAGCTCACCGCCGAGCTCTGCCTGCTCCAGTTTCACTGAACCGGCATATACCTCACCGTCAGAGCCGTCGAGAGATATAAAATCCCCTTCTTTATAGGTTTTACCGGCTACGGCAAAGGATTTGGTCTTTTCATCGATAATAACTTCCTTACAACCGGCTACACAGGGAGTTCCCATCCCCCGGGCTACAACTGCCGCGTGGCTGGTCATGCCTCCGGTTGAGGTGAGAATTCCTTCAGCAACATGCATGCCGCCTATATCCTCAGGACTGGTTTCCCTTCGCACAAGGATAACTTTTTCTCCCCTCGCCACCCAGGTTTCAGCCTCCTCGGCTGTGAAAACGGCCTTACCGACAGCGGCACCGGGTGAGGCTTCAAGTCCTTTGGCAATGGCTTTCAATGTTTTTTTAATTGATGGTGAAATCATAGGGTGAAGCAGCTGATCCAGCTGATCGGCAGTTATTCGGGAAATGGCGGTTTCCCTGCTGATGAGTCCTTCATTAACCATATCGACAGCTATCTTCACCGCAGCCTTGCCGGTCCTTTTGCCGTTCCGGGTCTGGAGAAGGAAGAGACGGCCATCCTGAATGGTGAACTCTATGTCCTGCATGTCACTGTAGTGCTTTTCGAGGCGATCTTTCAGTTCGACAAGCTGCTTATACACCTCGGCATTGGTGTCTTCCAGGGCTTTTAAAGGTTTGGGGGTCCGGATACCGGCAACCACATCCTCTCCCTGGGCGTTCATCAGGTACTCACCATAGAAATAGTTCTCTCCGGTGGAAGGATCACGACTGAAACAAACACCTGTACCCGAGATTTCAGACCAGTTTCCGTACACCATGGACTGAACAGTAACGGCAGTACCCAGAAGGTCACCAATCTTGTTGATATTACGATATTTAATGGCCCTGTCATTATTCCAGGAGCCGAAAACCGCATCGATGGCTCCCCAGAGCTGTTCTTTAGGATCCTGAGGGAAGCTATTACCTACACTTTTCTCGTACACAGCCATGTAGCCGGCAACAACGTTTTCGAGATCTTTGACATCAAGATCGATATCATTCTCAATGCCTTTTTCTTTTTTAACCGCATTAAGAGCATGCTCGAAATCGTGATGAGGAACACCCATGACGACATCACCGTACATTTGAATAAAACGGCGGTAGGCATCCCATGCGAAACGAGCATTGCCGGTATTTTTCGCAATACCTGCTACAGCCTTGGCATTCATTCCCAGATTGAGAACCGTGTCCATCATCCCGGGCATGGAAACAGCGGCACCGGAACGTACAGACACAAGCAGGGGATCGTTGGCGTCACCGAGAGTCTTGCCCATTTCTTGTTCGAGATCTGCCAGATTCGCAAGTACCTGTTCTTTAACTCCCCGGGAATGACTACGATTATTTTTATAATAAAGATCGCATGTTTCGGTTGTGATAGTGAAACCGGGAGGTACCGGGATTCCTAGATTGGTCATTTCCGCCAGATTGGCACCCTTTCCGCCCAGAATTTCCTTCATTTTGGCTTTACCTTCGGCCTTGCTGCCGCCGAAATAGTAAACAAATTGCTTATTCATCAGATTTCTCGCTTTTTTTGATTTGATTTACTGAAAATTAATATATGGATAAAGCTATGTCAACGAAAGCCTCATTCCACGTACATAAAAAAACCCGGATAATCCAATGGATTCTCCGGGTAATATTCGCTGTTAAGCTGCCATATAGTCCTTGAGGAGTTGACTCCGTGAGGGATGACGAAGTCTGTCAAGGGCCTTTTTCTCTATCTGGCGGATACGCTCCTTGGTTAAGCTGTACCGATCACCGATTTCTTTGAGAGAAAGAGGTTTTCTGTTCCCAAGGCCGAAACGGTGACGGAGAATATCCGATTCCTTATCCGTTAAAGTTCCGAGTATGGATTCAATATCCTCAGATAATGAAGTCATCAGAGCCTGCTCATCAGGTCCTATATGAGCGCTGTCTTCGATGAAATCACCCAGGTTTGAAGAATCTCTTTCGTCATAGACCGGAGTTTCCAAAGAAATCAAATCCCGGCTGATGGCTTGAAGATCCGTCACATCCTTTTCTTTTATACCGGTAAGCCTGGCAATTTCGGCATCGCTTGGATCTTCTCCCATCTCAGTGAGCATGGCTTTCCGGGTTTTTTCAATCTGAACCAGCTCGTTGGCCCTGTTCAGGGGAAGGCGAATCATACGTGATTTCTCGTAAATAGCCTTGAGAATGGCCTGGCGAATCCACCAGACCGCGTAAGAAATAAAGTGATAACCCTTATCCGGATCAAATCGATCGATGGCATTCATCAGCCCGATATTACCCTCGCTGATGATATCATCCAGGGGCAGGCCCTGGTTCTGATATTTTTTGGCCACATTCACCACGAATCTCAGATTGGCTTCGACAAGTTTTGCCTGGGCAGCCTTGTCTCCTGTTATGGCTTTTCGGGATATTTCATCTTCCTGCTCACGGGTAAGCAATGGAATCTTGTTGATTTCTTTCAGGTAGAGGGACAGTGTAGAATCATCATCGTGCGTCATAAAAGCCTCCTGCCACTGAGTAAGCAATAGCCATGCCAATTATATCGTGAGAGGACTTATATCATTAACTGATAATAACTTAGAAATATTTTAAACACATTCAAGAATATAAAAGAGACTGCCGTATCAATAATAATGCTGAAAACTGTACCATATTGAGTCAAAGTGACCCAATGCGGGTGTTTTCAATGGATAGCGTGGCGAAATGACCCAAACAAATAAAGTAATTTCAAAAATAGGGCATTTTTGGAATTAACGTGATTCCCAAGCGAAATGAGCGGAGTGAACTTGTTCATTCCAGAATGAGCGCAGGGAAAGCATGGTTTCATACCCCGCGGCTCTGCCGCGGAACAGGGAGTCGCTTGAGCGACTCCGGGTCCAGGGCTCTGCCCTGGGGTATGATACCATTCATTGTTTTTTTGTTTTTGCAGACTTCCTGCAGGCCTGAGGAAGAACCAGTATCCCTTGAGCTGCCGCCCACTCCGGTACTCACATCCGAATCTCAATGGGGGGTGGCCAACAAACCCTACCTGAAAGTCCTGGAAACCAGGGACCCGGCATCAGGTGTCAGCGGCCTGCTGAGGCGGGGAGATATTGTCGAGATCGTATCTAAAGTGGGCGCCGAAGATGGAAGATCCTACTGGCTGGAAATCAGATCCTCCGATTCGGACACCGCCGGTTGGATTCCTGATGACAGCATGGATGTTTATGATTCACCGGCTCAAGCACGTACCGCTCGCGCCGGAATTGAGATGAAGGACTAATGTGGTGTCCCGAATATTTGGCGGCTCGATACAAATGGGTATTTTGTTGGAGTTACCCGGAATCGTGGAGCCGAGCATCCAAGGCGAGTCCCGCTGGAACGAGGGGTGCTTGTAGCAACGATTCAGGGTAATTCCACTCAAGGTGTTC